>JALYVY010000396.1 GCA_030852985.1 Gemmatimonadota bacterium
GCGTCCGGCGACGGAGAGCGTCGCGCGGGATCCGAACGAATTCGGGTGCGTCATTTTGTGGTTCTCGGTGCGGTCGCGCACAGCCGCGCGGAGCTGCGCCGGCGGGCGGCGGGTGCGCGGTGGAAATCAGAGCCACTGTCCGGCGTCGTTGCCGCGTCGGGCAGGCTTCCGAAATCTATACTCCCACCGCAGGATTCGCCGACGTTCTGCGCCGATGCTTCTACCGGCCGCAGCGTCTCACGATCGCGCGAGGTGCCGTGGCCGATGGCAACATGGCTGACGCCCGCTTGGCGTGGGGGAGGCCCAGGCTGCATCCGCGGGCGTTGACGCCCAGCACAGCGAGACGGAGCTGGATGCGATAGTTGCCAGGATCGAGCAGAGCCGCGGTTTCGACGTGACTCAACTGTTGGCCCGCACCAAAGACCTGCATCGCTAATACCTGTCCAAGGCTCCTGACGGCGAAGAGGGCGAGCGGAACGACGGTGGCAAGCTTCCACGCCGCTCGTGACGTTGCAGAGGGAGTCCACTCGGACCGCGCCCGTCCGCCTGCGGCGAGAGCGCCCAGGGAGGTCCAGATGATAAGCGCCGGAGCGGCGAGCAGCATCACTGCGTCGAACGATCCCACCGCCGCGGTGATCAGCACAGTGGCGGCAATCGCCACGGGAAGAAACGGGTCTCGTGCTGCAGGGTTGTTGGCGCTACTGCCGCGGCTGGTCTGGAACGCGTTTGCAACAATCCCGATTACAGCGAGAATGAGTGCGATCATTGCCACCACACCGCGCTCGGCGATGAGCGCGACCCAGTCGCTGCTGGGCCATGGATTGGCCGTGGTATCGTCTTCATGGGACAGCGAGGGATCGTTGCTCGACGCGAAGCGCGGATAGATTACCGGCCAGTTACCGGGCCCCACGCCAAAAATGGGGTGAGCCTCGGCCATGTGCAGCGTATTTCGATACTGAATCAGCCGGCCGCGTCCGCTTCCGCTGTTATAGTCGACGACGCCACGAACTGAATCCAGATAGGGCGAATCGCTTTTCCAGTTCAGACGATTGGGAAGCACCAGCGAGAGCGCCACACCCGCGGCTGCGACGAGGGCTAGAAAGATCAGTCGGCGTGTGGCGTCGGCGTGCTGAACTCTGCGGGCAGCACGCCAGACCGGAAGCGCCAGCAGCAAGGCGACTACGAGCAACGCGAGCCACGCGGCGCGCGAGCGCGACATCACGAGCGCCGCGGCCAGGATCGCGCCACCCAAGGCGCAGAGAATCACGACGATGACGCGCCGCGCTGTGATCGCGTACCAGATGAGCAGCGGTACGGCGATCGCGGAAAGATGCGCGACGAAGTTGCGATTGCCGAAGGTGCCACCCGGCGCGCGACTGAGGGTTAGGTAGTCGCTTTCCCATCCATACGCCTGGGCCAGCGACGTCGCGGCGCCGAGCACCGTAGCGAGGATGACCGCGCCCATGAGCGGGCGTCGGAATCCGCTCGAGGAGAGCGCCTTGGCGGACCAGAATGCAGCGAGCGAGGAAAACGTTATTGCGACAGAGCGCAGTGAGAGCCAGTGATTGCTCGCGAGGAGGGCTGACACAAGCGACAGCGTGCCGAAGCACAGCAGAAAGAAATCGACCCGGTCGAACGACAGCGTGCGAACTCTCGCGACGCAGAACAGGACGCAGACGAGCACACTCGCATGCATCGCCAGTTCCTTCGGCACGAAGAAGCGGTCCAGCTCGAACGGCTTGAAGGGAGTAGTGGCGAGTACCACGGCGATCACGCCGAGCTGCAGCGCCAGGAGCGCGAACACGCTCATTCCGCCCGACTGCGTCGTCCGGACCTGCGATGAGTTCATATTCCTCTGGATGAAACCTGGCGCGAGTACGTCAGTAGCGTTCGGCGGGTAATTTATCCGAAGAAGATACCGCGTTATCATCCAACAGAGGACACCATATCGTGCCCATCGTCCGTCGCACAGCCATCGCCGGCCTTGCTGCCATCGCAACGATCTCGCTCGCGCCTGCGGCATGGGCCCAGCGAGCCGGCACCATTGTCCCGATCCCCGAGATCGATGCGAATCTTCGGTTTCTCTCGTCGGATCTTCTGGAGGGCCGGGCACCGGCGACGCGGGGAGGCGCGCTGGCCGAGGAATACATCGCGTCGCAGCTTGAATCGTATGGGGTGCGCCCGGGTGCTGGCGGGTCATACTTTCAGAAGGTGCCCATCGATGTCGTCACGGCGGATCCGAAGACGATCAGGGTGACGGCATCGGGCAAGGCCAGCGCGACTCTTCACAGCACGGACGACGTGGTAGTGTGGGCGGGTTCCGCGACGCCGATGAGTGAGGCGAAGGGCGAGCTGGTATTCGTCGGCTACGGAGCCAGGGCGCCCGAGTATCGATGGGACGACTTCAAGGGGATGGATCTCAAGGGGAAGATTCTGCTCGTCCTCGTCAACGATCCGCCGGCGACGGCGGCCGAGCCGGATCTGTTCGGCGGCAAGGCGATGACGTACTATGGCCGCTGGACGTACAAGTACGAGGAAGCCGAGCGCCAGGGCGCGGCCGGCATGCTCATTATTCACACCACCGTCGGTGCGAGCTATCCGTGGCAGGTGGTGGTGGGTTCCAATTCCACCGAGCACCGGCTGCTTCCACGTCCGTCAAACTCGCCCGCACCGATAGGTGTTCGCGGCTGGATTCAGCACGACGTTGCGGCCGATCTTCTCAAGCAGGCTGGGCTCGACCTGGGGCAGCTGGTGAAGGGCGCCGACACGCGCGAGTTCCATCCCGTGGCGACCGGTATCACCGTGGACATGTCGTTCACGAATCATGTGGCACACATGTCGGCGAACAACGTCGTGGGTCTCGTACGGG
>JALYVY010000397.1 GCA_030852985.1 Gemmatimonadota bacterium
GCAGAGGGCAGGTCGCCCCGTCGCGGGAGAGGGAAGGATTGGGTGCGATGCGACTCTGGAAAGGTTCCCTCGTTGCGCTGCTGCTGACGATGATGACGGCGGCGATGCCCGCTTCCTTCGCGGTCGCGGCGGCGGACGACCCCGCGACCGTGGTCCGACGCTTCATCGAGGTGCGCAACCGCTACGACGTCGAGGGGACGCTGGCGCTGGTGACCGACGACATCCGCTTCGTCGCCAGCCCCTACTGTACCCCGGCCACCCCGTGCGTCGGCGTGGCGACCCAGCGCGCGGAGCTGAAGAACTTCATCGCGGACCGCGTCCAGGTGGCCATCGTGGGCGTCCCGCAGGTCTCCGGCACGACGGTGCGGATCCGCACCGAGGTGCGCGCCGATCCCTTCCGCGCGGCGGGGGTGGAGCGGACCGTCGAAAACGAGACGGTGGAGGTGCGCGATGGCAAGGTCGCGAGCTTGATCAGCGTCCCGGACGCGAGCGACGCGCAGACGGCGAAGCTCCTCGCCGGGCCGCCGCCAGCGCAAGGCCCGCCGAGCGCACCGCCCCGTACGGGCGGGGGCGGGGAGGCATCCTACATCCGCCGCCTCGGCGACGGCTAGTACATCTTGGCTGAAATAGGTTTGCGTTGTAGGCTGGGAGGAGAAATGTACGCGCAGCGGTGCGCGCACAACGCCACACCAGCGGAGGAACCGATGCCCGCCACACCGATTACCTTGACCGAGGTCGAACGGGAGGGTTTGGCAACCCTCGTCCGGCGTCACACGACCGCCCAGCAGATCGTCATGCGTGCACGCATCGTGCTGGCGGCGGCAGCGGGGTACACCAATGTCCAGATCGTGCAACAGATCGGCGTGAGCCGCGAAAGTGTGCGCCTGTGGCGCGACCGCTGGGCGACGCTACGAGACATTCCGCTGGATGAACTGCCCGTCGCGCAACGCTTGGCCGACGCGCCGCGTCCCGGCACCCCGGCGCGGATCACGGCGGAGCAGGTCTGCCAGATTGTGGCGCTCGCTTGTGCAGCGCCCGCCACGGCAGGACGCCCGATCAGCCAGTGGAGCAGTCGCGAGATCGCCGACGAGATCGTCACGCGCGGTATTGTCGCGACAATCTCGCCGCGCCATGCGGCACGGCTGCTGAAAAGGGGGCGCTCAAGCCGCATCTGATCCGCTATTGGCTCACCCCGAGTGACGATGCGGCATTTGCGACCAAGGTGACGGATCTCTGCACGCTCTACCGTGAGGCACCCGAGCGGGCGGCAGACGGCGAACGGGTGATCAGCACCGACGAACTGACCGGGGTGCAAGCATTGGAACGGGCTCATCTCGATCTGCCGATGACACCGGGCCATGTCCGACGGCGCGAGTTCGAGTATATCCGGCATGGCACGCAGTCGTTCATCATCAATCGGGATGTGGTGACGGGCCAGATCGTCGCGCCGTCGTGCGGGCCACGACGCACGGAAGCAGACTTCGCCGCGCATATCGGACGCACGATCAGCACCGCCCCGCAGACGACCCGCTGGCACTTCGTGGTGGACAACCTCAACACGCATCAGTCGGAGAGCCTGGTGCGCCTTGTCGCAGCGCATGACGGGGAGACCACCGATCTCGGCGTCAAAGGCAAACGCGGTATCCTCGCCACTCAGCGGAGTCGGGCAGCCTTCTTGAGCGATCCGGGGCACCGGATTGTCTTCCATTACACGCCGACGCATGCCTCGTGGATCAATCAAATCGAGATCTGGCTGAGCATCCTGACGCGCAAGTTGCTCAAACGGGGCGTCTTCACCTCGACGGACGATCTCACTCAGCAGGTGCTTGCCTTCATTACCTACTACAACCGGACGATGGCCAAGCCCTTCAAATGGACCTACCAAGGCAAGGCGTTGGTCGCCTAGATGCAAGCCTATTTCAGCCAAGATGTACTAGCGAACGGGGGCGGCAGCGTGCGCGCGACCTTCCCCGCCATCCACCGCGTGCCGATTGGGGAGCCGTCCTGCGGGACGGCTCCATCGCGTCGATCAGCGCGTTCCCTCGCCTCGCGCCGCCGATTTCGCGCCGACGATGGCCGATGTATGGGGCTGTCCATCTGGGGTGTACTTTTATTGACGGTTCGTCACTCCACCCCCAGCGGAGCGGTCAGCCGCTGGTGAGGCGAGCCGCCAACCCGTCGGCACGGGCGAGCGCCGGCTTCGTACCGAGCGGCTCGCAGATGGACTTCACCTCGTTCAGCAAAGCCTTCGCCGCCTCAGGCGCGCCGGTCGCCACTCGCAATTCAGCCATCGCCAGCAGCGTCAACGCCCGCTCGTACGGCACTTGGCAGGCATCGGCGAGGGCGAGCGATGCGTCGAGATGCTTCTCCGCATCGTCGTACCGCCCCTCCTCGGTGTCGAGTTCGCCGACGAGGCGGTGGGCGGCGAGCAGGGCGAGGGGTTGGCGCGGTTCGGTGGCGTGGGCGAGGGCGCGCTCGGCATGTTCATATGCCTGATTCGCATTGCCTGCTTGACGGTGGTAACGCGCCCAGAGTGCTTGGCCCTCGGACTGGCCGTGCACCGCCCCGCTCCACGCCAGCCAGCGGTCGCTCGCTTCTGCCCATTCCCGCGCCCCGTCGCGGTCGCCCGCATCCAGCGCCAGCAGCCCGCCGAGGTGCAGGAACATCATGCTATCCAAAAAAATCTTCGTGCCCGGCTCCGTCTGCGCGCCGTCCGGTAACATCGCGCGCACCTGCCGCCACGCTTCCTCCGGCCTTCCCTGCAACCGCGCGATCGTGCCGAGGGTCACCTTTAGCATGTGCGCGAGAGCACCGCGCATTGGTTCGTCTTTAATTTATTCTTGCGTCCGGGCCGAGG
>JALYVY010000398.1:0-541 GCA_030852985.1 Gemmatimonadota bacterium
CCGCGAATGGCTCATTGCGCTCTTTCCGCCACGACATCGCGACCTCGTGCGGGACGTGCTGGCCGACTGCGCGAGCTCGCTCAGAGCGTACATCGTTGGCCTGCTGCTGACGATGACGTTTCTCGGCACACTGACGGCGCTTGGCCTCAAGCTCCTGCACGTGCCGTACTACGTCACGTTCGGCGTCTTTACAGGGCTTGCCACCATCGTCCCCTTCTTCGGGACGCTGCTCGCGACGACGTTGCCAGCCCTGTTCGTCCTCACCGCGGCGAACGGCGGAACGCGTGCGCTCTGGGTGATCGCACTCGGCATCCTCGTGCACTTGATCGAAGGCAACCTGGTGTCGCCGTACATCATGCAGCGCCAGGTCGATCTTCCGCCCGTCCTCACGATTGTGTTCGTGCTCATCATCGGCAAGCTGCTCGGTCCACTGGGCTTGCTCGTCGCGGTGCCGGGCCTCGCGGTGATCATGGTCATCGTCAAGCGCATCCTGCTCTCGCGCATCTATGAGGGACTCGGTTTCCGTCGCACCACACGCGAG
>JALYVY010000398.1:551-2854 GCA_030852985.1 Gemmatimonadota bacterium
AAGGCGGCGTGATCGTTCCCCGCGCTGTCGTCGACATCGTCGGACTGCTCGAGCGCCAGACCCTCGCCGCATCGGCCTGACGCTTCACGGCTCGCCCAATGACACGCGAACTACGCTACCTCATTCTTGCCGACGGCCTGTTTGGGCCGGAGGAATCCAAGACCGCCAACGCCTGTATTCGCTACACCCCTGAACGCGTCGTCGGCATCATCGACGCGAGCAAGGCGGGGAGCACCGCGCAGGAAGTGCTTGGATTCGGGGGTGACATTCCCGTCGTAGGCACGCTTGAGCAAGGTCTCGCGCTCGGGCCGAACGCACTCGTGATCGGGATCGCCCCGGCGGGAGGCCAGCTCCCCGAGGCGTGGCTTCGCCTGCTGGCCGGCGCCATCGAGCATGGTCTCGAGATCTGGAGCGGGCTGCACACCTTCATTGGCGATGTCCCCGAGCTCGCGGCGCTCGCGAAGCTGCACAACGTCGCCATTCATGATCTTCGCCGCGCACCGGCGAAGCTGACCGTGGCCAACGGTCGTGTTCGCGACATTGCGGCCACCGTGGTGCTCACCGTCGGCACCGATTGCAACATCGGCAAGATGACGACGCAGCTTCAGCTGCTCGGCGCCCTGCGCAATCGTGGCATTCGCACGAGCTTCGCCGCAACGGGCCAGACCGGAATCCTCGTCGAGGGTCGGGGCATTGGTGTCGACGCCGTCATCGCCGACTTCATCGCAGGCGCCGCCGAGCGACTCGTGCTCGAATGCGCCGAAGGGGCGGACCTGGTGTTGGTCGAAGGGCAGGGGTCGATCATCCATCCGAGCTACTCGGGCGTGACCTACGGCCTGCTGCACGGCGCACTGCCGCACGCCCAGGTGCTCTGCGCGCAGCCGTCGCGTACGGCAATCAATCGCTGCGAATGGGTGAAGATTCCGCCGCTGCTCGACTTCATCCGCCTCAGCGAAGCGGTCGCCGCTCCGCTACGTGTAGCGCCCGTGGTCGGCATCTCGCTGAACACCTACGATCTCGACGAAGACCTCGCGCGCCGGACCATCGAGAACGTGCGCAACGAGACCGGCCTTCCCACGACCGACACGGTCCGCTTCGACGCGGAGCCGCTTGTCGATGCCATCGCCACCTATCATCGCACTCGGCCACGCTGAGACGGCGGTCGCAGGATTTCTCACCGTTGTGAGCTATTTCGATGATGGTGGCGGCGCACGCTCGTGGCATTGTGCGCCATGGCATACGCGCTGGTTGTCGAGAACCTCTGGAAGAGCTACACCGCCGGCGTCCGCGGATGCTCGGCGCGCGTCTGGGCGCTTCGATCCTGCTCACTGCACGTGGCACTCGGGGAACGCGTCGCGATTGTCGGCAGCCCGGGCGCCGGCAAGACCACGCTGCTGCAATGCATCGCGGGCACTCGGCGCGCCGACGCGGGTCAGATCAGCGCCGCGCTGCCGATGCGCTGTGGGACCCTCGGCGAATGGTGTGAGCAGGACAGCCGCACCTTCGCCCCGTCGCTCCTGCTGCTCGACGGTGTGGAAGCAGGAGCGATTCGATATTTCCGCCAGGGATCCCTCGTCGTCACGTCGCGCGATGTCGCGAGCGTCCACGGACATGTCGACCGCGTGCTCCTGTTGCGCGATGGCCGTCTCGCAACGCTGACGCGCACGGCAGTTCGGCGCGTGGCGGAGCCGAGGCCCGCAGCGCCGGATGGTTCCCATGTACGTTGACCAGTGCGGCCGTTGCCGTCTAGCTTGCCGCACATGCCCTCGACTCTCGCCCCGCTTCAGGCCTCCACGACCGACGTCGGTCGCCGCCCCCGTACGCTTGCCGAATGGCGCCGGAACGGAGTGGACTATGCCGTGGACAAGGCGATCGATGTCGGCGGCGTGCTGCTGTCGATGCTCGCGCTGTGGTACTTCATCCGCTTCCTGTCGCGGCGAATCGAGCACTGGTCTTCAGACGGCAGCGACCACTTGGTCACCGCCCGGGAGCAGCGTGCGCGCACCGCGGCGAAGCTCGTGCGCAGCCTGGGCCGCGCCATCATCACGGTGGTGGCAGTCCTCATGGTGCTCAATCAGCTCGACTTCAACATCTCGCCGCTGCTCGCCAGCGCCGGAGTGGTCGGGCTGGCCATCTCGTTCGGCTCGCAAAGTCTCGTTCGCGACTACGTCACCGGCTTCTTTCTTCAACTGGAGCATCAATTCGCCCTCGGTGATGTCATCCGCGTGGGCGCCGTGCAGGGCACCGTGGAGAACATCACGCTGCGCCTGGTCTACCTTCGAGACGCCAACGGTGCACTGCAC
>JALYVY010000399.1 GCA_030852985.1 Gemmatimonadota bacterium
GTCGGCGGGACGATCGGTGGACAACAATCTGTAGTGCGCCAGCGCGGGCGCTTCCGGTGCTCCCAACTCGCTACTCCGCGGCGACGCCAGGGACGGGATGATCACTGGCGTCGATCTCGGAGAGATAGCGTGCGATGAGGTTACGCGTCTGCGACAGGTACGCGCGGCGGGCACGCTCGAGTGCCTCGAGGTCCGACTGCACGCGCCGCACTTCACCGCGAACTTCTTCCAGGAGTCGCTCACCTTCGCCCTGCGCTTCACGTACGATCAGAAGCGCTTCCTTCTCTGCCTGCTCTCTGGTGTCCTGTCGAAGCTGCTGCGCGGAGATGAGAGCGTCGTTCAGCGCACGGTCGCGCTCGCGGAAGGCGCGAAGCTGCTCGTGGAACGAGCGCGCCTTCTGATCGAGATCCTGGTTGACACGATTGAGGCGCTCGAGTTCGTCCGCCACCTGGTCACGGAACTGATCCACGCGCGCGGGATCGTAGCCGCGGAATGCGTGGCCGAAATCGAAGCGCCGCACATCGAGCGGCGTGAGATGGAAGGCTTCATCAATCATGAATCCCGAGCTCCGAAAAGAATGCTGCCGATCCGGATCATGGTTGATCCTTCCTCGACCGCTACTTCGTAATCATTGGACATACCCATCGACAGCTCCGTCGCCGGATGACCGGCTTGAGCGAGCACCTGGCGAGCGTGCCGCGCACCGGCGAATGTCTGCCGCAACACAACCTCGGACGCCTCAAGCGGCGCCATCGTCATCACTCCGATGACGCGAATACCCGGCATGTTCGTCAAACGATCCGATTCTGACCGCAGTGCCTCGGGCGAGAATCCACCCTTGGCAGTTTCACCCGACGTGTTCACCTGAACGAGTGCATCCATCGCTCGCCCACGTTTGACACCGTACTCGCAGACGGCATCTGCAAGCCGACTGCTGTCCAGTGAGTGAAGCAGCGCGAAGTGCTCCAGCTCATGCACCTTGTTGCGCTGCAGGTGGCCGATTAGATGCCACATCACCGGCTCAGTCACCGCCTGCATCTTGACCAGCGCCTCCTGAACCCGGTTTTCACCGCAATCGACCACGCCAGCCTGCCATGCCTCGATTGCGGCTTCGGGCCCGTGCGTCTTCGTTACCGCTACCAAGCGGACCGCCTGGCTGTGCCCGCCGCGCGCAGCCGCAGCCTCAGCACGGCCACGGATCTCCGCGACCCTCTCGGGGAGATCCGAAAAGTGCATAGCCACGAAATTTAACCAGCCCGGCTCGTTCCGGTGCGCCCCGCCCCCCGGTACCACGCAGCACGCCCGATCGGGAACCACCCCTTCAATCCCGGGCCCGATTGTTATATCTTTCCATCCGGATGAACGGATCAATGCCCTCGATCTTTGATCGCCTGACAGCGCTGTCCGACCCCACCCGGAGCCGGCTCCTTTCCCTGCTGGACAGGCATGAGCTTACGGTCACGGAACTGTGCTCGGTCACGCAACTGCCACAGTCCACGGTCAGCCGGCATCTCAAGGTGCTTGGCGACGGGGGTTGGGTTATCTCTCGCGCGGACGGGACGAGCCGGCGCTACCGCGCGGCTTCCGACAAGTTGGACGTCCCGGCCCGACGGTTATGGACGCTGGTGCGAGAGCAGGTGAGCGCGGCGCCGGCGGCCCAGAACGACATCCAGCGCCTGCGATCGGTCCTCGCGGAGCGGCGGAGCGCGTCCCAGGAATTCTTCTCATCTTCTGCCGGGCAGTGGGATCGCCTGCGCGGAGATCTGTTCGGCACGCGTGCTGACGTGGTCGGGCTGCTCGGCCTGCTCGATGAGAAGTGGTCGGTGGCGGATCTTGGATGCGGCACCGGTCAGGTTGCGGAGATGTTGGCGCCGTTCGTGGCAGAGGTCGTGGCGGTGGATGAGTCCCCTGCCATGCTGACCGCTGCTCGCCGTCGCCTCAAGGGCTACGACAACGTGTCGGTTCGCGAGGGTGATCTCGGCGCGCTGCCGATCGACGACGAGTCGCTGGACGCCGCGCTGCTGTTCCTGGTGATGCACTACACTGCGGATCCGGCGGAGGTGCTCACCGAAATTCGTCGCGTACTCAAGCCGGAAGGGCGCGTGCTCATAGTGGACATGATGCCGCACGAGCGTGCGGAGTTCCGGAACATCATGGGGCACGTGTGGCAGGGCTTCGGCGCCGACGAGCTTGCACGCTGGACCGACCAGGCCGGCCTCAAGAATTTGCGATACCATCCTCTTCCCGCGGATCCGGTCGCCAAGGGGCCAACGTTGTTCGCCGCGTCAGCGCACCGGCCGCTGGACGCAGCACATCTCACGTCGCTCCACGCACAGTTGCATGCATCAACGACGGACACCGAGTCACCGTCCGCGGTACGACCGAAGCCGGCAGTCGCCGCTTCGCGCAATTCAAAACCGAAGTCCGGCGCGCGAGCCGGCAACTCATAACCGACGAGACACCAATGGCCACTACTGTATCGCCACGCACAGAAAATCAGAATTCGCAGCAGATCGACCGGCCGCCATTCAAGGTCGCCGACATTTCGCTGGCGGAGTTTGGCCGGAAGGAGATCCGGCTCGCCGAGCAGGAGATGCCGGGCTTGATGGCGCTCCGGGCGGAATATCGCGGATCCAAGCCGCTGGCGGGCGCACGGATCATGGGGTCGCTGCACATGACCGTGCAGACGGCGGTGCTCATTGAGACGCTCACCGAACTCGGCGCCGACGTGCGCTGGGTGAGCTGCAACATCTTCTCGACGCAGGATCACGCGGCGGCGGCAGTGGCCGTCGGCAAGAATGGAAGTGACGCGGATCCCCAGGGGGTCGCTGTGTTCGCGTGGAAGGGTGAGAC
>JALYVY010000400.1:0-409 GCA_030852985.1 Gemmatimonadota bacterium
GGACTCGGCTTCCGCCCGATCGGCGCCGGCGCCGATAAGCCAGAGCAGGGTCTCGGATTGGCCCGGCGGGATCATGACAGTCCGCCGTATTGCCAGCACGGGATCGAGAACGTTGCCGGCGGAGCCCGAAAGCGTTACGTGTGGCATCATGGCGCGAGGTGTGGCGAGCGACCGGCCACGTCCAATGAACTGTGCCCGGTCACTCTCCACGCCGGCCGCCTCCCCAGCCCCCACCAACTTCGCTACGACGAACAGCGGCTCGTCGGATACGCTTCGCAGCCGGCGCCATGCGATGAGGCCCAATCCGTCGGCGGCGGCCTCAGTCTGCACAAAGAGCTTGGAGAACGCGGGGTGGCCAACATCCGCCACTGGATCGTTGAGCACCGCTTCCGCATAAACGGTAACGGAA
>JALYVY010000400.1:419-2848 GCA_030852985.1 Gemmatimonadota bacterium
CGTTATCCTTCGCAACTCGACGTTGCGGTGGGGCGCAACGCACACGCTCACGCGCGTCTCGATCTCGGCGTCGAGCCGCGTGAGCTCGGCGCAACCGGAATCGAACCGGGCTTGGTAGCCCACGGGCTCCGTAACCATGGGTGCGAGGCCGACAGACCAGCTCTTATGGTCTTCCTCATCGCGCACATATACGAATGCTCCGAGCGCATCATGCGTGCGATCGGGAATCCAGCGCGTTATGGCCAACCCGTCAATGGCCGAGTAGCCAGTACCGGCTGCGGTCAGCACCACCGTGTAGCGACCGTTCGACAGTACCTGCGTCGGCGGCACCATGCTCGCACGCACGTCAGTTTGATTGAAGATCGCTGCGGCCACGCCGGAATGCGGTGCCGGTTTGGGATCCACAGATGGCTGCATACGTGGCTCCTTCACTTGAACAGCTCGACTGCAGCCGGCACTGAGTTGATTCTAACCAAACCGTCGCTGATCGTCGCGGCTGTTCCGTTCACCGTCGCATGGGTAGCCCGAAAGGGAAACGGCGCGCGCAACAGAATTCCACCTGGAGGAACACGCGTAAGCCCCGATATCGTTACGCGGACCGTGTCGGCATTCACGGATTCTTCGAGAGTCAATGTTCCATACGGGGTGCGCACCCCAGAGATACCGGCGCCGCCCTGCGCGCGCGCCCAAGCTTCGGGAACCCCGGCACCAAGAACGAGCGAGCGCTCGTCTTCGCGCTCGTACACGAACATGTCGAGTACCGAACGGATGAAGTCGGATCCAACCCAAGTGTGCGGCATGTCGCCAATGAAGCCGGGAGCGCGAGGATCGCGACGAACGACCTCAGCCCACTCGTTCCACGCAGCGGGTCGCTGGCTCTCGTGGAAAAAATCCAGTAGCGCCAGGGCGCGCGCGGGCTGGCCGAGCCGGATGAACGTCCCAACCGTGCGGAGCTCATATGGCGTGTAGTCTTTCCACTCCGCTGTTCCGGCCGCCCGCGCTTCCGCGTTCTTCCAGTATCTGTCAAACGTGTTTTGAAGTTCCGGCTCGGGAAGCGCCTTCCGCAAGCCGCCGGGCTCGAGCGCGATCGTGGTTGACGTTGCGTCAAAGTCGCCGAGGTCGGCCGCACCGGGGATGAAGTCTATGTCATGCGCTCGCATCGCAGCTCGGATGGACGCGATGAGATCGGACTCAAACTGGTTTGCGATCGTCGCATACCGCACGCTGTCCGGCTTGCCGAGAGTCGCAGCGATCACCGTCGCGTCGCGAAAACCGCGGAGCGCCCAGAAGTCATCCCAGTACGAATGCATCGGTTTTGCGGAATAACCTTCGTGACTGATTGACGGCGGTAGCAGACCGTAAAACTGCAACCGTCCCGCGATCAGGTTGCCCTGGACGCGCTCAGTGCGTCGCAACGAATCCAGATAGCTCACTGCCTGTTGCACGTGCGGCCACATACGGGCGAGCTCCGCCGTGTCGCCGGTGTATCGGTAGAGCTGCCGAGTCAGGTAAAGGAACTCGCCATCGCTGTCGTGTTCGGGAACAGGATCCGCACCACGATGATCCACACAACAGGGCACCTTGCCACTGGCGTACTGGAACGGCGCGTACCAGTCAAGGAAAGCTCGCACGCGATCGGCGTGGCCCGTTCGCAACAGCGCTTCCGAAGTGAGCGCACCATCGCGAATCCATGACCGAGCGTAGGAGCGCGAGCCCGGCTGGATCTTCGGCCCATCCTGATTGATTAGGATGTAGGCCTGCTGGGAGCGCAGGGTACGACCGATCCACGAATATGAGGGCGGTACGTGAATGTTCACCCCGCCCAACAGCGCGGCCCACTCGGTCGTCGTCTCCTTGAGCGCGTACCCGGCTGTTGCCGCCGCAGAATCAGCGCTCATCTGCGGGACTGCACCGACGTCCGGTAATGGCACCATCATCACTACTTCGCGGTACGAATCCGGGCCCAGATCGAGAACGTATGACAGCGCGCCTTCCGCGCGTCCCGTAGAATCCGACGATTCTGTAGCAGTCGGAACACGCCCGGAGCGCAGTGCCCGCATCACACCACCCATATCGAACGTGGTCGCTCCGAACGCCGACGGCGGCGTGAGCGAAACAATTGCTCGGCTGAGTGGGTCGCCGACGAAGGCAACGCGCACGACTCCGTGTTCGTATCTCATGGAGCTGACCTTCGCCGCGCCCCCCGGCGTATTCAGAAACTGGAATGGTCCGTTCACCTGAAACGGACGCAGCGCAACAAACAGCGTGACCGCGAGGCGCGTTGTACCGTGATTGCTCACACGATAGCGAACATACAGCCTCTCCGAGTCACCGCTCCGCGCCACGAACGTTGTCGTCTGCAGCGATACAGGCGCGCCGGTTCCATGCAGCGTCCAATCCACCGACGGCATCGGAAGGTCGCCCTGCGC
>JALYVY010000044.1 GCA_030852985.1 Gemmatimonadota bacterium
GAACCCGGTCATGCGATACAAGCGCCACAGCACGAAAAGAGCGACGAAGGCGAACCCGCCAAAGATCAAGCGCGAGTAGACGCCGAGCGACATGCTGAAAGCCGCACCCGGGTTGTACGCCAGCGTAAAGCGTACAAAATCACCGATGATGCTGTGTGGCACATAGCGCGGTTGCAACATGCGCTCGGCGAGCAGCTTCGAGACGAGGTCGGCTGCAACCACCGCGGCCGCCGTGCCCCAGAAAAGGCGAGCGGTGCCGGGTGTTGCGATGCGTTCGCTAGTCAGACGAGGTCTCCGCCATCACCGGTTGCGGCACCAACACTCGCGAGGGTGTGCTGGTCCATGCTCTCCTGACGGACCGCCGCTCGATCTTCCTGCCACAACACCCAAGCCAGCAGCACGGCACCGACACTCACGGCCATGTCCGCCACGTTGAAAGTCGGCCAGCGCGCGTCGCCGATGCCCACGTCGAGAAAATCCACCACGCCCATTTCAGAGCGCAGGCGGTCCAGCAGGTTGCCCACCGCTCCCGCGCAGACCAGCGCGAGGGCGAGCGTGCGTGGCACGTCTCCGCGCGTGGTCGCCAGGTAGAGCCGACCGAGGATCACCAACGCCACCAGTGTCAGCGCGGTGAAGATCCATCGGGATTGCGGCCCGAGGTTCAGGCCGAACGCTGCACCCGGGTTGTAGACGAGCGTGAGCCGCAGCCAGTTCCCAACGACATCATGCGGGAACCGCTGCGGCGCAAGCGCACGCTCGGCCACACCCTTCGTGACCATGTCGAGCACAGCCACGATTGCGATCACCGGCCAGAACAGCCGGGCATTACTTCGACTTTGCATCTTCCTCGGTCTGCTTGCACTGGATGCAGAACCGCGCGTGCGGCAGCGCGTCCAGCCGCTCGAAGGCGATGTCCTGTCCACAGTTGTGGCACTTGCCGAACGTTTCGGGCGACCTATACAAACGACGCAGCGCCTCGTCGATGTGCCAGAGAAAGCGGCCCTCCTGTGAAGCGAAGAGGAATGCCTTCTCCCGTTCCATTGCGTCTGTGCCCTGATCCGCCATGTGGAATGAATAGCTGCTCAGGTCTCCGTCCGCTTCCTGGGACGTCGCCCCGAATGCCTCATCGTAGTGGCCCAGTTCCTTGAGGACGCGATTGCGCTCCTCCATCAGGCGCTTCTCGAAATGCTGGAGTTGCTTCTTCGGCATCGGCTTCGGCTTCGCAGCCTTGGCGATAGCGCTGTCAGACGTGGGCATCGCTACTCGTCCTTGGTTAGGGCAAGGTCAGCGCGGATCCCATCGAGATCCATCGACTGCCTCACCAGCTTGTGCTCGCTCGCTTCTGCTGACTCACCGATGAAGATCGCCTTGGCAAGGACCTCCTCGGCAATCCAGCTGCGATGCGCCTCAACCGCGTCCAGCAACGGCTGGTCGCCACTGATCCAGAGCCGGATGCGGTCACTGACCGCAAGTCCGGCGTCTTTGCGCATACGCTGTACCCGGCTGATGACCTCACGTGCCAACCCTTCGGCCACCAGTTCCGGCGTGAGCACCGGGTCAATGGCGGCGAAAAATCCGCGCTCTTCCTCGACCACCAGCGCACCCGACGCACGACGCACGATTGTGAGATCACCGGCGTCGAGACCGTGCGTCTCGCCGTCCACCGTCACGAGAAGCTCCGACCCCAACTCGAACGCGCGAAGGTGGTCGCTGGTGAAGGCCGCCACCGCTTCCGCGGCGAGTGGCGTCTTCTTGCCGAACTTCTTGCCGAGGGCGCGAAAGTTCGGCTTGGCCTCGAGCGACACGAGGGCGTCGCCGCTCGTGGCAAGCTCGATGTGCTTGATGTTCAGCTCCGCCGCGAGCACGGGCAAGAGCGCCTGCAGCGCGCCTTCCTGCGCCGCGGGCGCCACGCACACCATGCGCGCGAGCGGCTGGCGGACGTTGATCTTCGCCTGCTCGCGCGCCGCGCGGCCGAGCGTGGCGAGCGTGCGGATGCTCGACATCACTGTTTCGAGCGCGGCGTCCTGCACCGTTACGCCAGTGCGCACGTATGGCGCGAGGTGTACGGAGGTGCCCACCAGCTCGCGATGCAGCTGGTCCGTGAGGAACGGCGCGAACGGCGCGAGCACGCGGCACACGACGACCAGCACTTCGTGCAGCGTCGCGAACGCGGCGTTGGTGTCGTCGGTGAACACGTTGTCCGCCGCCCAGAACCGTGCGCGCGATTGCCGCACGTACCAGTTGGCGAGGTCGTCGTCGACGAAATCCATGATGGCGCGTGACGCCGCGAACGGATCGTACGCCATCATCAGCGCGTCCGCGTTCGTCTCGACCGTCGCGAGTCGCGACAGGATCCAGCGGTCCATCACCGGGCGGTCCGCGATCGCGGGGTCCGCCTCGGAGGGCGCCCATCCGAAGTTCGCGTAGTTCGCGAACATGCCCGAGTAGATGTTCTTCAGCAGCCGAAGGAAGCGCCCTGCACCCTGCCGGATCACCGCCTCATCGAAGCGACGTTCCTCCCAGATCTTGCTACTGCTCACGAGGAAGAGGCGCACGGCATCCACGCCGTGGCGCTCGATCACCCCGTGCGGCTCCACGATGTTGCCGCGGCTCTTCGACATCTTCTTCCCTTCGGCATCGGTGACGATGCCGTTCACCATGACGGCGCGATACGGCGCCGCCGTCCCGCTCGCGTTGTTCGGCAGCGCGTCGCCCAGCCCCGTCGCGATAGCCAGCAGCGAGTAGAACCAACCGCGCGTCTGGTCCTGTCCCTCGGCAATGAAGTCGCCGGGGAACTGCGCCGCGGTCTGCTCGCGGTTCTCGAACGGGTAGTGCCACTGGGCGAACGGCATCGACCCCGAGTCGTACCACGCATCGATGACCTCCGGCGTGCGCGTCATCTGGCCGCCACAGCCGTCGACCGAACAGCCCCACGTGAAGCTGTCGATTCCCGGCTTGTGCGGATCGAACGCGTCGCCGAGCGCCTTGCCGGTGCGCTCGGCGAGATTCGCAAAGCTGCCCACGACGTCCACGTGCTCCGCATCGCGATCGCACACCCAGAGCGGCAGCGGCGTGCCCCAGTACCGATCGCGCGACACGGCCCAGTCGATGTTGTTCTCGAGCCACTCGCCGAACCGGCCCGTGCCCACCTCGGGCGGATTCCAGTTCACCTGCGCATTGCGCGCGAGCATCTCGTCCTTGTACGTCGACGTGCGCACAAACCACGACGACCGCGCGTAATACAGCAGTGGCGTGCCGCAGCGCCAGCAGTGCGGATACGAGTGCACCAGGGTGCCGGCCTTCCACAGCACGTCGCGCCGCCGCAGTTCCGCGATCAACTCCGCGTCGGCATCCTTCACGAACTTTCCGCCCACGAGCGGCATGTCCGCGGGAAATTCGCCGCGCGCATTCACGGGCTGCAGGAAGGCGAGGTTGTGTCGACGTCCGGCGGCGTAGTCGTCCGCACCGAATGCCGGCGACATGTGCACCACGCCCGATCCATCGTCCGCGCTCACGAAGCTCTCACCCACGATGATCTCGTGGTTCGTGCCTTCCGGATATTCGAGGAAGTCGAGCGGTCGCCGATACCGCGCACCGACGAGATCCGCGCCCGTCATCGTGCGGATCCATGTCCAGCGCGTGATGTAGTCGTCGCCGAGCACGGCCTTCGCGCGCGCCTCAGCCATGATGATCGTGCGCGTGTCCTTGCTGTCCGTCTTCCGGAGCTCGACGTACGTCAACTCCGGATGCACCGCGAGCGCCGTGTTCGACACGAGCGTCCACGGCGTCGTCGTCCAAACGAGGATGCGACGCGCCGTGCGTCCGGGCATGTCGGCCGCATCTTCCACCACTTCCCCGCCGACAGAGCCGAGGTCCAGCGCGATGTAGACGCTCGGATCCTCGACGTCCTCATAGCCCTGCGCCACCTCGTGGCTCGAGAGCGTCGTGCCGCAGCGCGGGCAGTACGGCAGGATTTTATGACCGCGCGACAGTAATCCCTTGTCGTACAGCGTGGCCAGCGACCACCACACGCTCTCGATGTAGTTGTTCGTGTACGTGACGTAGGGATGCTCGTAGTCGAGCCAATACCCGATCCGCTCGCTCAACAGCTCCCACTCGGCGCGATACGTGAACACGCTCTCGCGGCAGCGTCGGTTGAATTCCGCCACGCCGGTGCTCTCGATGAGCTGCTTCCCCATCATCTTGGGGTTCTCGAGCACCGTGACATTGTTCTTCGCCATGTATTCGCGCTGCAGCTGCTTCTCGACCTCGATCTCGACCGGCAGCCCATGCGTGTCCCAGCCCGCCTTTCGCTCCACGCGATACCCCTTCATCGCGCGATGGCGGCAGAACAGGTCCTTGATCGTTCGCGCAAACACGTGATGAATGCCCGGCCGCCCATTCGCGGTGGGCGGGCCTTCGAAGAACACGAATGACGGCGCGTTCGCACGCCCCGCAAGTGTCTGCTCGAACAGCTTCTCCTCACGCCAGCGCGTGAGCAGGGCCTGCTCCAGCTCCGCCGCCGGCTCGTCGGCGGGTATCAGGGCAAAGCGCGCTTGCGCCATCGGGGAAACCGTCACATCCGCTCGATGACGCCACGCACGAGCGTCGTCAGGTTGGGCTCCGCTCGCGCGGCAGTGGCAATGATCGTCGCCAGGTCCGCGGGCTCCAGCGCATCCGGAAGACACAGATCGGTGATGACGGACAGCCCCAGCACGCGCATGCCCGCATGCAGCGCCACGATCACCTCGGGCACCGTGCTCATGCCAACGACATCCGCACCGATCGCGCGCAGCATCCGATACTCGGCGCGCGTTTCCAGGTTCGGTCCCGCAACGGCGACGTAGACGCCCTCGCGCAGCACGATACGCTGATCCGCGGCGACCGCGCGGGCGATCGCGCGCAGCGACTCGTCGTACGGCGTGGACATGTCGGGAAAGCGCGCGCCGAGCCGATCGTCGTTCGCGCCGATGAGCGGGTTGTCGCCGAGGAAGTTGATGTGGTCGGCGATAAGCATCAGGTCGCCCGCCATCCAGTACGGGTTCATCCCCCCGCACGCGTTAGACAGGACCAGCGTATTTGCACCCAACGCGCGCAGCACGCGGATGGGGAACGTCACCTGTTGGAGCGAGTAGCCCTCGTAGCGGTGAAGACGACCCTGCATGGCGACAACGCGCTTACCGCCTAGCGTGCCGAAGAGCAATCGACCCGCATGACTCTCTACCGTGGACTGCGCAAAGCCGGGGATCTCCTCGTACGGTACGGACGTCTCCACGTCGATCTCCGCGGCAAGACCGCCAAGACCGGTGCCGAGCACGATGGCGACTTCTGGTGTGCTCGTCGTATGCGCGCGCACAACCCGCGCACCCGCTTCCGCGGCCTCGAGGGTGTGCGCACCGAATGGTTCAGGCGGTGCCGCCACAGGCGTCATGCCGGCTCCGCGAGGCTGCCGTTCGTCATTGCGCCGCTGAGGCGGGCAAGCGTGGGAAACTGCGGAGCGGGCGCATTCTCCGCGGCCTGGATTTCGGCGAGCTGACGCTCCGCCGCCACGCGCATGTGCGTCAGGTGACTCCGACGCGCGCGATCGAGCTCAGCGAGATGCAGCTCCAGCTTCCGAATCTCGGTACGCGCATCTTCCATCTCACCCTCGGCCTGCGCACGGCCTTCGCGAAGGATGAGCGCCGCCTCGCGCTCTGATGATTCACGGATTTCACCGCGCAACTGCTGAGCGCTTACGAGCGCGTCATTGAGCGCCTTGTCCCTTTCGCGGAACGCGCGCAGCTGCTCGTGAAACCCCTTGGCCTTCCCGTCGAGATCGAGCAGCGAACGCGCCAGGCGCTCCAACTCCTCGGCGACCTGTTCGCGAAACTGCTCCACGCGCTCCGGATCATAGCCACCAATGGCCTTCTTTCCGAAGTCGTACCGACGCACGTCGAGCGGCGTCAGGTGAAAGGTCTCGTCCATTAGCCGGCCCTCGCTCCGAACAGCACGGTTCCGAGTCGCACCAGGGTGGCGCCCTCTTCTACCGCGACCTCGTAATCGCCCGACATCCCCATCGACAGCTCGACCGCGGAGTGACCTGCAGCCTTCAGGACCTCACCCGCCGCGCGCGCGCCCGCAAAAACCTTCCGCAGCACCGCTTCGTTCGCGTCGAAGGGCGCCATCGTCATCACGCCATGGACACGCAATCCCGGCACGCTGGCCAGCCGAGCCGCTTCGCGCTCGAGTTCCGCCGGCTCGTAACCGCCCTTCGTTCCCTCTCCCGACACGTTCACCTGCAACAGCGCATCGACGTCGGCCTTGCGCCCCACACCAAACTGCGCAACGGCATCCGCGAGCCGCGCACTGTCGATCGAATGCACGAGATGAAAACCGTCGAGCTGCTTCACCTTGTTGCGCTGCAGGTGACCGATGAGGTGCCACCGGAGCGGCGCCGAGACCTCCTGCATTTTCGTCACGGCCTCCTGCACCTTGTTCTCCCCCACATCCGCCAATCCCGCCGCGAACGCCGACCTCGGCGCATCGGCGTCATACGTCTTTGTCACGGCAACGATGGCAACCGATTGCCCACGTCCACCGCGCGCACGCGCCGCCTCGATTCGCTCCCGCACCTCGGCGAGCCGGCCCGGCAGATCCTGAAAAGGCATAACACGGGAATTTACCGAACGTTGCACGTCGATTCAAGCGATGCGGACTGTCCCCTGGGCAGGGTTGCAAGCGCAGGACAGTCGAGGAGGGACAGCATTGATGCGCTGACGTCGTCCGCCAGTTGCGCAGGCGTTCTGCCCACTCGCGTCGACATCTTCCATCCGGGCGGCGCGCTCGAGGCATCGATCACCACCACCTGCGACCCACCGGCGGGCCCCGACGATACATACGTCGCCCACTGGAGTCGCCAGCCCGAGCCGAGGAGCGACCTCTCCCGCGCGCTGAGCGCGGTCGATGTGGCCACGGGCCTGCCAGCCGCACGTGCCGCCGCAGCGATGTGCGCGGCAAGTTCCTCGTGCTGCCACTTGGCACCTTCGACACGTCCCGACGTTGCCCACCGAAGTCCCGTGCGACGGGCGAGCTCATTCGCATACCACTCGGCTGGCAGCAGCGGGAACGTCACCACTGTCACATCGGTGCGCACGCCCTCCACGTCCTGCAGGTACCACAGCGGATACGTATCGTTATCTCCCGCCACGAAGAGCACTGCGTTCCTGGGGCTGCTCGTCAGGAGCGCCACGGCAACCGCTCTCGGAGCCGTTGCTGTCGCGCCTCGGCCGCGATCTTCCGCCTCCCAGTTGCCGGCGATCAGCACAATTGCCGCAGTCGTGGCGACCCACGCTGGCCACCGGCGCGCACGCGTGAGCGCGAGTGCTCCGTAGCCGACGAACAGACCCCACGACCAGAAGGCGAGGACATAGAAGTAGTCGCGCTCACGGGCCTCGTGGGCGCCGTCAGGAACGAAGCCGTAGCCGATCGTCGCTCCTGCCTTGAGGTTGAGGTAAACGCAAACCCCGAGCGATCCGCAAAGCCACAACACTCCCAGCGCGAGGGCAATGGACGATGCGTCGCGACGCATCGCGCGCCATCCGCCCGCACCGAGCAGGAGAAAAATGAACGTCGCGCCCACACGGACAGGCGATGTGAAGATTCCGTCGCCCCACGATAGCGCGGCCTGCCAGTCGACGTACTGCACCAGCGTCGCTAGCTGAATCCAGACCGGCGCTCGCCTCGGCCACATCGGGGCAACGTCGTACTGCCGCCGCGCGACCGCATCCGCCAGCAAACCAAGTGTCGCCGGGTTTCCCTGATTGACCAGCGGATCATGTCGCGCACGCACAAGCATGATCAGCAGCGCGCTCGAGGCGATCGCGACCACTCCAACGCATGCAAGCGCCGTCATGGTCGCACGCGACGAGCGCGAGCTCTCGTCGCTTCGCAACAACACGCTCAGGCATGCAGCCAGTACACCGAACGCCACGAGGCCGATGGACATGCGGCCCACTCCAGCGGATGCGACGAGGGCGCCGCCGAGAAGGAGCATGCGGTCGATGCGCCAGCGGCCATCGGTGCGATGCGACGCCAGCACGATCGCGGCCGGGGCGCCGACGAGCGCGCTCAGGTGAATGGCCGGTGCAAGCGCGATCAAGTAACCGGTCAATATCACCCAGCGCCGCTGCTCCGGCTCTGCATCAGTCGACGCGCGCTGCGCGGCGTACAACATTACGGCCACGTGCAGGAGCGAAACGGCGTACACCTCCGTTTCGGTCGCGTTCGCCCACACGCTTGCCATGAGTCCCGCACACAGGCCTCCCGCCACCGCCCCCCAGACGGCATCACGCACCTTCGCGCCCCGCGCGACCATCCCGACGGCAATCGCGCTGGCGAGCGCAGAGCTCACCGCCGAGAGCAGGTTCGACGCGCGCGCCACGCCGAGCATGCCGCCCAGAGTCAGCGTCCATGTGCGGCCGGCCGCCACGAACAGCGGCGTGCCGGGTGGATGCGGAATGCCAAACACGTGCGCCGCCGCTATGAACTCTCCGGCATCCCAGAACGTGACGCCCGGTGCGCTCGTCGCCACGTAGATCGCAAGCAGCACAGCGCCCACCAGCCAGGCCGCACGCCGTCCGGTCAGCTCGTCACCTCGCTAGGCAGGTCTTCGTCGCTCACGACGGCGCGTGCCTCCAGCGCCTCGCGCAGTTGCGGCGGCGTGAGGTCGCGCCACAGGCGGCCGCCCTGCGCCACCGACACCGTGGCGCGCTCCTCACTGACGACGATCACGAGCGCGTCACTCTCGTCGCTCAAGCCCAGCGCCGCGCGATGTCGTGTCCCAAGGGCGCGGTCGGTGAGGACCTTCTGCGACAGGGGAAGGATGCATCCGGCGGCGATGATCGTGTCGCCGCGAACGATGACCGCACCATCGTGCAGCGGGGAATACGGCGTGAAGATCGTCATCAGCAGGTCCGCGGACACCCGCGCTTCGATGCGCGAACCGGATTCCGCAAAGTCGTCGAGCGTGGTATCGCGCTCGAGCGCGATGATCGCGCCTATGCCGGACCGGCTGAGTCGTTCGACAGCCTCGTGGATCTCCCCCGCCACCTGATGGGTGTCCATCTCGCGAAAGCCGCGCGAGAACGGGGGGCGTCCCAGTCGCGTCGCCACAGCGCGAAGTTCGGGGGCGAGCACCACGAGCAACGCAATCGTTCCATACTCGAGCACCAGCCGAAGCAGGAACATGATCAAGTGGAACTCGAGCACCCACGCAATGCCGTAGGCAAGCAGGAGCGCGCCGAGGAAGCCCACCACGTGCACAGCGCGCCGCAGCTTGAGCGCGCGCAGCATGTAGAGCGCCGCGAGCAGGATGAGCAGTCCCTGCGTGATATCCCGCCAGCTTGGTGCAGGCGGAAGCTGGAAGGGCCGCACTACACGGATCCCATTGAACGGATTGCAGCGGCGACGTCGAGTGCCTGACGTGTGGCGGCCACGTCGTGCACGCGGAAGATCGCCGCGCCGCGGTCGTACGCCGCAACGGCAGCACCCACGCTGCCGAACACCCGTGCCGACGGCACCTGCGCACTCGTGATCTCGCCGATGAAGCGCTTGCGCGACGCGCCGATGACCACGGGAAACCCGGTGTCCACAAGGCGCGCAACACCGCCGAGCACCCGAAGGGAATGGGCACTGCGTTTTCCGAAGCCAATGCCTGGGTCGATGACGATGTGTTCGCGCTGGATCCCCGAAGCCATGGCGTGGTCGACCCGCTCGCGCAGGTCACCAAGCACGACGTCGAGCACGTCGCCGTCGAACTCCGCATGCGCATAGGTCGCCATGTCGGCGACGCCACCGCGCGAGTGCATGAGCACGACGCCAACGCCATGCCGCGCACAGATGCTCGCCATTCGCTCATCCAGCCGCATTCCAGAGACGTCGTTCACGATGTGCACCCCTTCGCGTACCGCGGCGTCCGCGACGCCGCTCTTCACGGTATCCACCGACATCAGCGTCTCCGGATACGCCTCGCGAATGGCGCGAACGATGGGAAGAATCCGTCGCAGCTCCTCTGCCTCGCTCACGGGCTGCGCTCCCGGGCGCGTGGACTCCCCGCCAATGTCGAGAATATCCGCCCCCTCGGCAACGAGGCGCGCCGCTTGCGCCATTGCATGCTCGAGGGATAATGCCAGGCCGGCGTCGCTGAAGCTGTCCGGCGTGACGTTGATGATGCCCATGACGATTGGCCGGTCGAGCGCGACGACGCGGCCGCGAACGGTCCAGGTGCGAATCATGGCGGAAATGTAGTCAGGCAGGCCCTCGGCCTTATTCTATCAGTCTGGATGTCCCCGCAATCCACAAAGGAGAACCCGTGTTCCGAAAAACGCTTCTCGCCCCGCCACATTGTATGCTCGCCGCGGCCTTCGCCCTGCTCTCCGCACTCGCGCTGCCCTCCGCTCAGGCGCAATCCGCGAACGCCAAGCCGCTACTGAAGCAGCTCCCCCGCTTACGACAGACACTTCAAGGAGATATGGAGCTACGACATCCAGAGTCCCTGGGCCGCCCTGCGCCTGAAGAACGGCAACACGCTCATCACCGATGAAAACGACGTTCTCACCCGCGAGGTCAATCCCAGGGGCGAGACCGTTTGGGAGCTGACCAAGGCCGACATTCCGCCGCAGTACTGGTACGGCAACGCGCAGGCCGTGGAGCGCCTGGAGAACGGCAATACCATTGTCTCCTCGCGTGGCGGAAGCAACCAGGGTCCGCAGCTCGTCGAGGTCACGCCCGATAAGAAAGTCGTCTGGGTGATGCAGGACTGGGCCAACTATGGCCCCGCCACCTCCGTACAGCTGCTCGACGAAACAGGCTACCCCGAGCGCCCCGGCCAGACCCTCCATTAAGCCAGACCTTTCTATCGCTCGTCGGCTTGGCTCTACGATCATCTGAGCCGAGCCGCCGCAGTGTCTCAATCAGATCGTCTGGTCCGGCGGGGTAAGCAGTGTGGTGTCCTTGGCGGCGCGCGACCAGAGGATGCGGAGGTCGGCAACATTGCGGAGTGCAAAGTTGGGCTGCGGCGGAGCCGTGACCGCGAAGAAGTCCGCGCGATGGACGTCTTCGAGCCAGAAAGCGGGGCGCGGGTCGGCGTTCGCGGGTGCCACTTCGACGTGCGACATCTCGAGGTTTTTCAGGTGGCGGATGAAGAAGCCGTTGCTGGGCGTTGGACCGAAGCTGCCCAGTTCCGGATAACCGTTCTCCTGTTCAGCGACCTGGATGATGCTCCAGTCGGGGAAAGGCCTCGCGCGAGGGCCCCGACCCATGACCTTGGGCAGGCCCCCATGCCCGAAAAAGCAGTTGGTCACCTTGACGTCTTCGATCAGGTTGGACGCGACGCCGGAGAAGATCGACGCGGTGACCGAGTCCGAGTTGGAGCTCACGATGTTGGAGATGACGACGCGGCGCAGCGTGCCGGGACGCGCGGTTTCGGCGGGGCCGCGGTTGCGGCGGTTGAGCCGAAGGAAGAGCGGCGCATCGAAGACATCCCGCATGGTGTTGTTGGAGATCGCGATGTCCTCGACGAACGCGCCGTCGGAGGTCTCGAGGGCGATGCCCTTGCAGCCTTCGATGACATTCCCGCTGATGGTGATGTTGCGGAAGCCGCCGTTGGACTCGGTGCCGCACTTGATGCGGCCCTGGCGAGGGTGGCTGAGGTCTTCGGGAAACTTCTTCCACGTGCCGTCCAGCACGGAGCCGAGCTCGAAGGTTCCAGTGACGTAGTTGTTCGCGATGGTGATGTTGTCGGTGGAGCGCACGTAGCCTAACGCGTAACTCGACTTGGGACAGATGGCGTCGTCCCAGGGAGAGTTTACGGTGCAGTTGGAGACGCGCACATTGCGGCAGCAGTCGATATCGAGACCGTCGCGGTCGGTGTCGATGAGCAGATTGTCGATGGTCATGTTGTCGACGCCCGTGGCGAGTAGCGCGAAGTGCCCGCCTTTGAGGACGGAAAAGTCGCGCAAGAGGACGTTCTGGCAATTCTTGAGCGCGATGGCCTTGTTGCCAACGCCAGACTGCTCGGCGACAAAGCCGTAGGCGTAGTTGCCGCGGGTCCCCCCTTGACCGAAGGAGAGTCCTTTCCCGTGAATCAGGCCGGGGCCGAGGATGGAGACGTCGTGGATGCCTTCGCCATAGAAGAGCGAGTTGGGCCAGTGGTTGTGGCCATAGTCCTGATACGCCTCGAAGGGCTGTAGGGGGCCAGCGGGATCGTAGACACCGCCGTTGTAGCCGGTGGTCTCGCCCTTCCTGGGGGAGTCGGCGGCGAGGATGGTGCAGCCGCTCGAGAGATAAAGGCTGATGTTGGACTTCAGGCGGATGGTAAAGCAGACGTACGTTCCGGCCGGGAAGAGGATGGTGCCTCCGCCGGCGGCCGCGGCGGCTTCGATCGCCTTGTTGATGGCGGGCGAATCCACGGTCTTGCCGTCTCCGGTTGCGCCATAGCTGCGCACATTGAAGAGTGCTTCGGTTGCGGCGGGCGGGGCGGATTGGGCGAGCGCCACGTGGCCGACGGCGGCGGAGGCAAGCGCGAGAGGCGACAGCTTGATGAGATCGCGACGGTGCATGGAATTACCTCGGCAAGGCGATAGAAGCGGCGCTCTGTTGGAATGTTCAGCGCGAGTCGGTAATGCGCGGTTGGTGTTGAGCATAACAGAAGCGCGCCCCACCCATGCACGAGGAATCCGCGCACGAATGGGGCACCGAAGCGAGCCAACGGACGATTCTTGTTCCTGATCCCGAGCGTCCGTCGGCCCTAGGCCGGGCTTGGCTCCGGCCCGCCAAGCAATGGCTTGCGCCGCGGCTCCATCACCGGCGTCGGATTCGCCACGGGCGGAATCGCGGGCACCGCCGGAACCCCACTCAAGCGCGGCGGCAGCGCTTCGCCACGCGCGATCATCTTGATGTCCTCCGCCGTCAGCGTCTCGCGTTCGAGCAACGCACCCGCCAGCGTGTGCAGCAAGTCGATGTTCTCCGCGATCACCGCCTTCGCGCGGTCGTAGGCCTTCGTGATCACGCGCTTCACTTCGGCGTCCACGAGCTGCGCCGTCTGCTCACTCACCTCGCGGCGGCTCTGAAGGTCGCGGCCCAGGAATACCTCCTGCTCGTTGTCGCCAACGAGGATCGGTCCGATGGCATCCGACAGGCCCCACTGGGTCACGTAGCGACGCGCAATACTCGTCGCCTTCTGGATGTCGCTCGAGGCACCCGTCGTCACGCGGTCGTATCCGAACACCAACTCTTCGGCCGTGCGACCACCATACGTCATCACCAGCAACGCCTCGAGCTGCAGGCGGGTGATCGAGACGCGATCGTCTTCCGGAAGCGTGAACGCGAGACCAAGCGCACGGCCGCGCGGCACGATCGTGACCTTATGCAGCGGATCATTACCGACGACCTTCATCGCGCAGAGCGCATGACCGGCCTCGTGGTACGCCGTCAAGCGACGCTCCTCATCCTTCATCACCATCGACTTCCGCTCGGCGCCGAGCATGACTTTGTCCTTCGCGTCCTCGAGGTCGTCCATATAGATCTTGTCGTGCTCGCGACGGACGGCGAGCAGCGCCGCCTCGTTTACGAGGTTGGCGAGATCCGCACCGGCCATGCCCGGAGTGCCGCGGGCAAGCGTGGTGATGTCGACGTCTTCGCCCACCGGCTTGTTGCGCAGGTGCACCTTGAGAATGCCCTCGCGGCCACGAAGGTCCGGCGCGTCAACGACGATCTGGCGATCGAAGCGGCCCGGGCGCAGCAGCGCGGGGTCGAGCACATCGGGACGGTTTGTTGCCGCGATGAGGATGACGCCTTCGTTCGACTCGAAGCCGTCCATCTCCACAAGCAACTGGTTCAGCGTCTGCTCGCGCTCATCGTGACCGCCACCCAGTCCGGCGCCACGATGGCGGCCGACCGCGTCGATTTCATCGATGAAGATGATGCAGGGCGCGTGCGCCTTGCCCTGCTCGAAGAGGTCGCGCACACGACTCGCGCCCACCCCGACGAACATCTCCACGAAGTCAGAGCCCGACATCGAGAAGAACGGACGAGCCGCCTCACCCGCAACTGCGCGCGCGAGCAGAGTCTTGCCCGTACCAGGCGGCCCGACCAATAGGCAGCCCTTCGGCAGACGTCCGCCGAGCTTCGTGTACTTCTGGGGGTCCTTGAGGAACTCGATGATCTCCTCGAGCTCCTGCTTTGCTTCGTCCGCGCCCGCAACATCCGCGAAAGTCACCTTCGGCGTGTCGCCCGTGAGGAGCTTCGCCTTCGATTTCCCAAAGGAGAACGCCTTGTTCCCGCCCGCCTGCATCTGGCGAAAGAGGAAGAGGTAGAACCCGATCAGCAGCAACCACGGCAGGAAGTTGATCACCCACGCCATTACACTCGGCTTGGGGTCCTGCGACGTGATCTGGACGCCCTTCGCCATCAACAGGTCCACGTCGGCCGGTGAGTTGGCCGCAGGGAGCTGGACGGTGAACTTTTTCGCGCTCTTGTTCTGAACGTTCCGGGGCTCCTTGAAGGCGCCCGTCACGTTCTTCCCACCCGTCACCGTCACCTCGGCGATGTTGCCGCTCTCGAGTTGCTGGCGGTAGAAGTCATAACGGATCTCCGGCGCCGAATCGGCGTGCTGGCCACTCAACTGAATGAGCGCCACAGGGATCAGGATGATGAGGATCCAGAAGGAGAGCGTCTTCGAGAAGCGCCCCCAGTTGAATCCGTTGTTGCTGTTGTTGTTGCCGTTTTTCGGCGGTGTTGGCACAGGCATTACAGCAGGCTCGCGATATATGGCAGATGCCGGAAACTCTCGGCGTGATCCAACCCGTAACCGACCAGGAACTCGTGTGGCGCGTCGTACCCAATGAACTTCGTGTCGTACTTCAGCTCTTCAGCAATGTGCTTGTGGAGGAGCGCACAGATCTCGAGGGAACGCGGATTCCGTGCCTCGAGCAATCCCATCAACCGGTTCAAGGTGCGCCCGGTGTCGACGATGTCTTCAACCAGTAATATGTGTTTACCCTCGAGTTTCGTTTCCGGATCATACACCAGACGGACATTTCCGCTCGACACCGTTCCCTCCCCGTAGCTTGAGGCCACAAGGAAGTCGACGTGAAGTGGGCGGTGGATCTGACGCACGAGGTCGCTCAGGAAGATAAAACTACCCTTCAAGAGCCCGAGTACGAGCAGTTGCCCGTCCGGATAGGCAGCGGTGATCTCCGCACCCATCTGGGCGACACGTGCAGCGATGTCACTCGCGTGATACACCACGCGGCGGACTTCGCGCCCCTCCAGCCTCGGGTCAGCGATCGTTTCGTTCACAGATGTAGTGTCGCGACGGTCTGCCGGACCGATCGGTTGCCGCGTCGCTGCGGCGCACTCCTGGAATCCAAACGATGGCGCCCCCGGCAACCACCACAGGCCACTGGGCGCGATCCACGCCACGCACGCCCGCATCCGATAGGTAACGCTTCACCCGTCGCCGCTGCTGGCCGCCCGCCGCCTCGAGCCGATCGCCCGGCATCCATTGGCGAACCACCGCACCCTCCGGCGCATCGAGACTCGCCGACCAGGCAGAGCCGATCGTCGCACCATTTGCCACGCGAAATCGGAAGTCGCCCCATGCCAGCGTTCCCGACAACGGCATCCTGGCCGCCCGCAATGACGACGCGGGTGGCAATCTCTTCCGAAGCGTGTACGTGTCGCGTGTAACCTCCAGACACCATCCTCCCGCGAGCGGAATGCTGCCCTCGCAGGGGCGCGAGCAGGCAAATGACGCAACACGCCGAATTCCACGGGCATCCAGAGCGACGCCCACGCGTCCGGCCAGCGCCGGCCACAGTATGGCGTGCGAATCCGCATCATAGTTCATCAGTTCCCGCGAGGCAACGACGAGCCGGTCGGCGCTCGTCACCTGCGGACGAAGCTCCCGATCGACGAACGACTCCACGTCCCGCCGCAGCCGCTCCGCCTGCCGGGCCAGCGTCAACAGCGTGTCCCCGAACGTGGGGTGAACCGACCGAATGGCGGGTAGCAGGTCGAGCCGGACGCGATTCCGCGCAAACTCCCGACTGCAGTTGCTGGGATCCTCCACCCAGGTGACATCGGCGCCCGACGCATAGGAATGCAGTGCCGCGCGCGTGACGGACAGGAACGGGCGGACCACTGCACCCCCCGCATACAGCGCCGCGAGTCCGCGCGCGCCAGTTCCCCGCATGATGCGCAGGAGGACCGTTTCAAGCTGGTCGTCTGCCGTGTGCGCAGTGGTCACCGCCGCATTGAGGCGTGCCGCTGTGGCGCGGAGGAATTCGTAGCGGGCGTTGCGCCAAGCCGCCTCACGTCCTCCTGCCATTGAGGCACCTGCGTTCATTCTCGCTGTCACGAACGGTAACCCTGCCCTTCCAGCCGCGAGGCCAACGTGACGCACCGCCTCTGACGCCGCTGCCCCGGTACCATGATCGAAGGTCGCGACGGCCGCGATGCGCGATGACGCCACTTTCGTCATCGCGCTCAATAGCACCATGCTGTCGAGTCCACCAGAAACCGCCAGGACGAGCGGACGAGTCGATCCCTGCGCGGCATCACGGGTTGCCTCGATCACCAAGTCCGTCGTGTCATCGCGCATGCCCTCAATATAAGGAGACCGGTCAGGTCGGAGCGCTTCGTCGCGTCACTCCTGCACGCGTTGGCGCTGAGCGCGCGTTCGCGCTTTCAATCCGCCGCTTCCCTCTGGTTCCGTCTTCGAACACCAACTATCTTCACGCCGTAATCACTGCCAATTCTCGGCTCAGGAGCAATCACTTGGAAACTCACGGACCGCTGGGCATCCTCTGGGTCGGCCTCGGCCTCTGCTGCTTCTACATCGCGCTGGTATGGATCAACACGCTCCTCGGCGTCGTGCTGACTCCGCTGTTCATCGTGCCGTTGACCTGGTTGCAGGATCGCTTGCGCGGGAAGGCCCCCGCGCGTGGGTGACCGTGCGGCACCCTGCATAGCTTTTCGAGCACGAGCAGGCATGCTCCGGCGCGCCTTGTTTCTGTGCGCCGCGCTCCTGACGGCAACTGCCGCTGAGTCCCAATCCGTCCGCCCGTCGCTCGACTGGCACACGGTCGAAACAGAGAATTTTGCCTTCCACTTCCCGGAGCAGTACCGGGAGTGGACGCTTGCCCTCGCGTCACGCATGGAGGGCGTCAGGGCACAGGTCGGCAAGGTCGTTGGCTATCTCCCAGCCCGCCGCGTCAACATCGTGGTCGACGATCCGACGAACGAATCCAACGGCATCGCGTTCACGTCGCTTGATGCCCCGACCATAGTTCTCTACCCGGTTCCCCCAGACCCACGCGAAGAGATCGGAAATTTTCGCGTATGGGGCGAGTTGCTGGCGACGCACGAATTCGCCCACGTCGCTCACCTCAATCGCCCGTCGCGCAACCGCCTCGAGAGCCTTCTCTGGTCTTTGTCACCCGTGCCTCTCGGGCCAATCGCCGTCGATGCTCCGCGCTGGGCGCTCGAGGGATACGCCACGTACGTCGAAGGAAAAGTCACCGGAACCGGACGTCCCAACCACGCGTGGCGCGCCGCCGTGTTGCGGCAGTTCGCGCTGGAGGGCCGCCTTCCTTCGTATGGGCAATTAAGTGCCAGCGGGCCCTGGGAAACGGGCAAGTTCGCCTACCTTGGCGGCTCGGCTTTTCTCGAGTGGCTCGCTCGCCGCGAAGGAGACTCCAGCGTCACCGCCGTGTGGCGCCGCATGACCGCGAAAACCACGCGGTCCTTCGACCAGGCATTTGCCGGCGTGTATGGGGATAGCCCCGCATTACTCTACGGGCGCTTTTCGGCCGAGTTGACCGCAGATGCACTCGCCTTCGAGCGGGCCCTGGGCGGAAGCGCAGCCGTGAGCGGAACGCTTGTCCAGCGCCTCGTGCGCGAAACGGGCGACCCCGCCGTATCGCCCGACGGACGGTTCGTGGCCATTGTCCTCCGGCACGTCGAAGCGCCGAGCGAAGTGGTCGTATGGAAGACGGCTGACGAACCGGATACTACTGCCGCGACGCGCCGAGCCCGTGAGCTCCGCAGGGATCCCGACGACGTGCCGGCGCGCGCATTCTACCCGCCACCGAAGACGAATGTCATCTCGCTGATGTCCAGCGATGGCGCTCCTTACGAATCGCCACGCTGGATGTCCGACAACCGCCACCTGTTGGTCACGCGGCTCATGCCCATGTCCGACGGCGCGTTGCGTCCCGACATCTTTGTGTGGAATGCGGAGGACGGCAGCATTCGGCGTCTCACATTCGGGGCCGCGGTGAGGAATCCAGACCCATCGGCCGACGGAAGTTGGGCCGCGGCGGTGCGCTGCGATCATGGATGGTGCGACCTCGTTCGCGTCGATCTTCTCACCGGCGCCGTACGCGTCCTCGCTCCGGGCAGTGCTACGCGGAACTATTACCGGCCGCGGGTTTCGCGGCTCACCGGGGAGATCGTCGTTGCCGAACAGTCGGGCGACCGGTGGCGGATCGCCGTTGTCTCGGCGGCATCGAACGCGCCTTCCTACGTGGACCCGAATGACGGCGCCACGCGGTATGACGCGGCCTTTGCGCCTGATGGACGAACAATTATCGCCACATCCGAAGCCAGCGGAATCGCGAACCTGGAACGACTGGCGCGTGATGGCCTGCCACCAGTCACGTTGACTTCCGTGACTGGAGCGGCCGTTGCGCCAGACGTTGCGTCCGATGGCAGCATCTGGTTCCTCTCCTTCCAGGCTGGTGGCTACGACCTGAGGCGCCTTGACGTGGATAGCGCTTCCATCGCCCGTGCAACGCGCGCCATCGCATCAATGCGCACCGGACAGCCGGATAGCCTTTCTGCCGTATTCCCGCCCAGCCATTTCGCTGCATCCGACAACTCGAGTCTCCGTCCTCGCGTGGGCGGTTTCGGCGACGTGCGAGCATACGGCTTTGGGCCATCGCGGCTGCGGTATTTCCCTGCGGCCACCACCGGCTACGGCGGCTCCTCCGTCCTGCTCGCACTCGCTCGCACCGATCCAGTGGGGCGACTCGGTGCCGTGCTGCTCGGCGCGTTCGGAGCCGGAGCTCTGCCGACCGGTGGATCACTGAACGTCGTTTCCCGCGCGCTCCGCACCGAGCGCATGCTCAGCTTGTGGACGTCGCACGAGGCGCCGTCCGCGATTTTCCGAGGGGCGGGAGCTGAGGGGCTGGACCTCACCCGGAGCGGAGGTGCCTTCCGAATTCAACGCCTCATGGTGAGCGATGGCGGCGAGATGGTGGCTTCGGCCGCGGTGCTCGCCGAGCGACAGTACTCGCCTGTATTCGGATCGGTGACCCGACAGGCGGCGTTGGCTGGATTCAGCGTTGTTCGCCGCCAACGCGATGAGGATACCCGGTACCTCGAGCAACTCACCGCTGTGGGCGAAGCGGGTAACGACGGCGTCACGCGCTACCTGCGGCAACGCACGACTGTTGCCTTCGGCACGGCGAGCACACTCGCGCCCTTGGCAACGATCCGCGCTTCATACGGATCGGTTGGCGGAGGCGGAGACCGCGACCAGGAACGCTTCGTCATCGGCGGATTTCCGTCTCCGCTGATTGATCCGCTCTACGATGGCCGCCGCGTTGATGCGCCCGCCTATCCGGTGGGCAGCACGGCCGCTAACGCGTTCGCGTCGTTCCGCGTGATGCTGCCCCTTCCGCCTGTCGAGCTGTTTTATTCCGCTGCAACTCCCGACTTCTTTCACCGCTCGTTCCGCAGCTATGGGGCAGAGCTGCGCGAACGCGTTCCGGGCGTGCCTGCCTTGGGCACGCCCGACTTCGAGGTGCTTGCGGGCTTTGCACGCGCGGTCGACGCGCCCGTCGCGGCCGAGTGGCGTTACTACCTGTCCGCGGCCATTCGTCCCTGAGCGTGGCGTGGCGCGTCAGTCGAGCAGCCGTACGCCCGGGAGCGTGAGAAATTCCTCGAAGTCCTCGAGCACAAGCATGTCCAGCAGCGCGGCTGCCTCGCGGAGTTGATTGTTGCGTTGCGCCGTCTGCGTCAGTCGCCGGAGCTCTGATTCGCGGACGTCGAGGTAGTGCTCTCGCGTCATCGCGCCACCGGCGTCGATCACGGCTCCGTGACGTATCCACTGCCAGAGCTGCGTCCGCGAGATCTCAGCGGTGGCGGCATCCTCCATGAGATTGTGGATCGCCACCGCACCGATCCCGCGCAACCAGGATTCGAGGTAAAGCAGCGCGACCTCGACATTCATGCGTACTCCCTCTGCTGTAATGACACCGCCCGGAACTTCTGGGTCGACCAGCCGGTCCGCGCTCATCTCGGAGCCGTCGGTACGACGGGACTTCTGGTGAGGCTGGTCCCCCAGGACGGCGTCGAAGGCAGCCATGGCCACCGGCACCAGGTCGGGATGCGCGACCCATGTGCCGTCGAAACCAAGTGCGCTCTCGCGATCCTTGTCGTCGCGGACCCGCGCCAGCGCCACGGCATTTATGGCCGCGTCCTTCCTGTTGGGGATGAACGCCGCCATGCCTCCGATCGCATGCGCCCCTCGGCGATGGCACACCTGTACCAGCCGCTCGGCATAGGCGCGCATGAAGGGGACGGTCATAGTGAGCTGAGCGCGGTCGGGCAGCACCTTGTCGGGGCGGTCCCTGAATGTCTTGATGAAGCTGAAGAGGTAGTCCCAGCGTCCCGCGTTCAGTCCTGATGCGTGCTCGCGGAGTTCGTACAGGATCTCCTCCATCTCGAACGCGGCCGGAAGCGTCTCGATCAGCACCGTGGCACGGATGGAGCCGGGCGGTATGCCCAGCAGCTGCTGCGCCGCGAGGAAGACGTCGTTCCATAGCCTGGCCTCGACGTGTCCTTCCATCTTCGGCAGGTAGAAATAGGGCCCAGAGCCACGCGCGAGGAGCTCCCGGGCGTTGTGGAACATGTACAGTCCGAAATCCACGAGACTCGCCGACGCTGGTGCGTCGTCGATGACGAGATGGCGCTCCTCCATGTGCCATCCACGCGGACGAACGACGAGCGTCGACCGTGGGCTGGTCAGACGATAGGCCTTCTCCGGCGTGTCCAGCGCGAGGGTGCCGCGGACCGCCTGCATGAGGCACTGCTGCGCCTCGACCAGGTTCGCCCACGTGGGCGAGCATGAGTCCTCCAGATCCGCCATGAACACCCTGGCTCCCGAGTTCAGCGCGTTGATCATCATCTTCCGCTCGGCAGGCCCCGTGATCTCCACCCGCCGATCTTCGAGGTCCAACGGCGCGCGCGCGACCGACCACTCCGAGCTGCGCACCGCAGCCGTATCCGCGGCGTAGTCAGCGCTCGTCGCTGCCGGGAGTGACGCAATGCGGTCGCGGCGTGCTCCGCGCAGCGCGAGAACGTCGCGGCGCCTGGTGGCGAATTGGCGATGCAGCCCTCGGAGGAAATCGATCGCGTCGGGCAAAAACAGCGCGGCAACACCGGGAACGTCAGGAGCAGTGATTTTGACTTCGGACACGACCCACCTTGTCTGGATGAAATGGAATGCAGTGCGAGAGCGCGGTTTCGGTCCCTCACGAGCAACACCGCACCGCCTCGCCGGCGGGCGACGGGAATTGCGCGGGGTAGCGACAAACTAGTGGCGACAACCCTATTATTAGGCCTCGGATATGAGCGGCCGGAAGAGTCTTCATCCTCGCCGTCACGCCATTCGGCAATTCGATCGCGCGGACTCCCCTTTCCGCGTGCCCCTCAGGAGGACACAGATGACGCTCCACGGTGCCTCACGGTACTCCCTTGCGCTCGCGCTGCTCGCCCTGCCGGCGGTGGCAAGTGCACAGGCGTTCGGACTCAATGAAATCGGCTCGTGCGCTTTGGCCCGCGGATTCGCGGTGACGGGTGCGGTGTGTGACGACGCCTCAACGATCTACTGGAATCCAGGCGCGATGCCGTCGCGGAACGGATTCGCGTTCTACGGCGGCGCCGCCATCATCAAGCTCAATGGCTCGTTCACGAGGGACACGAGCTTTCAGCGCTACGAAGCGCAGGCGCCTACCGCCACCGTACCACACGTGTTTGCCACGTACCGCAAGGACAAGGCGGCGCTGGGCCTTGGCGTGTACGTACCGTACGGATTGACATCCGAGTGGGGAGACGATTTTCCGGGACGTTTTTCCGCCAAGCGCGCATCGCTCCAGACGGTCTATATCCAGCCAAACCTGTCCTACCAGCTTACCGACAACTGGTCCATCGGTGGCGGTCCGGTTATCGGCCATTCGTCGGTTGAACTCGTGCAGGGCGTCGACCTCTCTGGTCTGCCTACCACCACCCCTAACGTTACGTTCGGAAACCTCGGCATCCCGAAGTACACAGAGTTCGCGCGCGTCAGCCTGAAGGGCTCGGCCATGGCGTATGGGTTCAACGTGGGTGTCCACGGCCGCATCAACAGGGATTGGCAAGTGGGTATCCGTGGCCTCTCCCAGCTGACGTTCGCCTACGACGACGCAGACGCCGTGTTCACCCCCGTTTCGACGGGCCTGAAGTTGGCGGCCAACAATCCCGAAGGTGTGCCGCCTGGCACCCCGGTGGATGCTCTCGTGGCGTCACAGTTCACCACAGGCGCGCTGGTCGCCCAGAAGGTGAAGACCAGCATCCAGCATCCCGCGCAGGTGCAGGTGGGGGTGGGCTACACCGGCTACGCGAATACCACGCTCAGCGTGGACTACGCCTACGTCGGTTGGAAGTCCTTCAGGCAGTTGCCCGTCGATTTTCAGGGCCCGGCACCGGACAAGGTGCTTCAGGAGGATTACAACAACACCTCCTCCATCCGTCTTGGGGCGGAGCATCGGTACATGAGCGGTGCGGCCTTGCGCGCAGGGTTTTCGGCAGCAGCATCGGCGGCCCCCCCTGAGACGGTCACCCCGTTGCTCCCCGAGATGGACCGTGCCCTCGGCATGATTGGTGGCGGACTGCCGCTCGTGGGCGGCCTTTCGCTCGACGCCACGTACTCACACATCTTCACGAACGGATCTCGTGGCCGCATCGACGAGCGATCAGCAACTGCTACGAGTGCGCAAGCGCTTGCCCTCACGAGCGGTGCCTACACGCTGAGCGCGAATATCGCGTCGTTCAGCCTCAAATACGCTTTCTAACCCAGCCCGGAGACAGCAGGATGTATCGACTGAATCATCTCGGCCGCGTTGCGGCGTTGGGCGTCGTGGTCGGACTGGCAGCGTGCGAGGCCAAGGACACGCTCCTTGGCCCCACCACGCTCGGAACCGGCGACATCTTCCATAGCTATGTTGCGATTGGAAACAGTATCACCGCTGGATTTCAGAGCGGCGGCATCAATGATTCGACGCAGCGCCAGAGCTTTGCGCGCCTGCTCGCCGTGCAGATGGGCACGCAGTACCACTATGCGTCGCTGCAGGGTCGGGGCTGTTCGCCACCGATCGCCAACGGGCTCACCGGAGCGCTCTCCGGCACCGGATCCACGGCAACGACCTGCGACCTCAGGGCCGCATCGTCCACCACCGACATCCTCAACAACGTCGCAGTGCCCGGGGCCCGCGTTCTCGATCCCAATTCGTCCAGCACGGTGGCCTCGAACGTCCTCACGTCGCTCATTCTGGGCGGCAAGACGCAGGTGTCCAGGGCGCTGGACGCGAAGCCTACCTTCGTCTCGATCTGGATTGGGAACAACGATGTGCTGGTGGCTGGCCTGACCGGCCTCATTACCCCGGGTGGCCCGTTCAACGCCACCTTCGGATCGCCTGGTATCGTGAGCACGGAGGCGCAGTTCGAGGCCAGCTACAACGCCATGATCCAGCAGCTCACCGATGGCGCGCCGGGCGTGAAGGGCGTGCTCATCGGCGTCGTGCAGGTCGGCGGTGTGGCGGCGCTGAGCTCAGGAGCCGTGATTGCGGGCTCGCCGGCCATTCAGGCCGGCATCAACAAGGCGACGGGCAAGACGGTCTTCATCCACCCGAATTGCACGGGCTCGACCTCGCTGCTGTACGTGCAGAAACTCATTCAGCTCATTGCGGCTGGAACGCTGCCGCCGGCGATTGTCTGCCAGCCCGGCACGACGGGTTTTCCGGCACCGATCGGTGATGCCTTCGTCCTTGATCCGGCGGAGCAAGCCACCCTGACCGCGGCGATCAACGGCTATAATGCCT
>JALYVY010000401.1 GCA_030852985.1 Gemmatimonadota bacterium
CCCGTAATCAGTACTGAGCCGCGTCCGCACCTCGACGAAAGCCATGAGCCTGCCCGGCTCCTCACCCTCCTGGCGACACGCGACGATGTCCAGATCGCGGTGCCCGCTGCGAAAGCGCCGGTCTATTATCGACCAACCCTTGGACCGGAGCCATCGCTCCGCGATCGCCTCGCCTCTGATTCCCAGACTCTGCCGATGCGCCGACATGATCCCATTGTATCGGTGCGACAGCGAACGGGCAGAATCAGTAGCGCACGGCACACATCAAACCGCTTCGTGCAAAACGACGTGCAAAACGACGTGCAAAACCACGCAGGCGGCATGATGCCGCTACACAGTTTCACCGCACGGTAGCTATGTTTTTGAATGCCAAGCATTGCGGTAGGAGATCATGTGCGCATCACGAGCGTTCCGGGCAAGCCCCTCGGACGTATCACGAAGAGCTTCGCCAGCATGGCGGACGACCGGACACAGCGCTCCATGGACCCTTACGTGTACGACGTGTGGGTCGAAGCCCAGCAGAAGGAGTATCACGGGCTCCGCTCGACCGACCTCGTCAAGCCGCGCGCCGACTGACGAATAGCGTCGCGCTCAGCGCGGCGCTATTCGGTCAAGGTCTTCCAAGCCCACGAGGACGTCGCGTCCGCGCGGGCCGTCCTGCGGACCCAGCACGCCGGCGAGCTGCAACTGGTCCATGATACGAGCGGCGCGGCCGTAGCCGATCTTCAGGCGCCGCTGCAGCAGTGACGTGGACCCGCTCTGATTCTGGATCACGATCTCCGCCGCTTCCCGAAACAGCTTGTCGCGATCGCCGTCTTCGCCACCATCACCGTCGTCGCCGGACCCGGAGCGCTCGGCCTCCAACCGTCGTACCGCCTCGAGAATGTCGCTCTCGCTCGGCGCGTCATCCGCGATCGCCAGGCCAGCGGTGCGGGCCTTCCTGCGAGCGTCGAACCATCCCATCAGACTCTCGGTGTCCTCGCTCGAGATGAACGCTCCCTGAAGCCTGGCTGGTTCCGACTTGCCCGGGGGAATGAAGAGCATGTCGCCATTTCCCAGAAGTGACTCCGCCCCCATGCCGTCGAGTATCGTGCGACTGTCGATCTGGCTCGCGACGCGGAATGCGATCCTGCTCGGAAAATTCGCCTTGATCAAGCCGGTGATGACGTTCACGCTGGGCCGCTGAGTGGCGAGAATCAGGTGAATGCCAATTGCGCGCGCCTTCTGCGCCAGCATGGCGAGCGGCGTTTCCACCTCGCCCTGTACCGTCATCATCAGGTCCGCGAGCTCATCGATGATGACGACGATGTACGGAAGCACGTCGTCGGTGTATTCGAGATTTTCGAAACCGACGTTTGGAGTTTTGGGCTTCTTGAGCGGGACCTTGTCGGTAACCTTGCGGTTGAAGTCCTGGATGTTGCGCGCGTTGTTGGCCGCCAGCAGCTCGTACCGCGACTGCATCTCGTACACCGCCCACTTGAGCACGGCCGCCGCGTCGCGGTTGTCTGTGACAACCTTGTGGCGCAGGTGCGGGATGGTGTTGTACACGGAAAGCTCGACCATCTTGGGGTCGACCATCAAAAAGCGAAGCGTGCGCGGCGTGTGGCGATACAGCAGGCTCGTGATGAGCGTGTTGACGCATACCGACTTGCCCGAACCGGTTGCGCCAGCGATGAGCAGGTGCGGCATCTTCGCGAGATCGGCGATCACGGGCTTGCCGGCGAGATCCTTCCCGAGCGCGATCGGAAGTGCGGCGCGCGCGGACTGAAAGTCCGGAGACTCGAGCAGCTCGCGGAACGCGACCATTTCAGGCACAGGGTTCGGAACCTCGACACCCACCGCGCCGCGACCCGGGATCGGCGCTACAACCCGGATGCTCTGCGCACGCATGGCGAGCGCGAGGTCGTTCGCCAGATTCGCGATCTGGCGCACCTTGACGCCCGGTGCCGGCTCGATCTCGAACTGCGTGACCGCGGGACCCGTCGTGCGCCCAACCAGCTCACCGTCCACGCGGAACGTCCGCAGCGCGTCCATCAGCCGCTGGCCGGCAGCATCGAGGTCGCGCCGGTTCGCATCGGCGTTTCGTGGAACCGGCGCCGTCAGCAGATCCGGCGTTGGAAGATCGGCGTCATCAAACCGCTGCTGCCCAATCTCCGTGGACTCGATCTCCGCCGCCACGCGCTCTTCGGCGGTCCGTGCGCCGCGCTCCCCGCCGCGCCGGCGGCGCGTTTCGTCCTTGCGCAGCTCGAGCGGAACGGCCAATGCCTCGTCGATCACCGGCATCTCATCCGGATCAGGTTCCAGCTCCTGGGCCAGCAGTCGCTTCTTGCGAGTGCGCGGCGGCTGATATGTATCGTCCAGGGCGGCCGCCTGCGCAGTCGTCGCGGCGGGCGCGGCCACGTTCCGGCCGATGATCATCCGGATCGGATTCCACGACAGCGTTGCTGCGGCAAGGACGCTGAGCGCCAGGAGGAAAATGAGCCACGCTCCCACAGGTCCGGTGAGCGCCGTGGTGTAGAAGGCAATAAGCCCCCCGACCACTCCGGCGAACACATTGCTCTCGCGCGTGGCGCCCATCGACAGCGCCACGCCGAACGGAAGCACGATCACCATTCCGAGCAGGAAGATGAGCCAGGATCGATCCTTGCCGCCGCTCAGACGTCCGAACACGCGCAAGGCGTGCACTCCGAGCGCGATCGGAAGCAGGTACGAGCCCGTCCAGCCGAACACGGCGATCAGCGCTGACGCCGCGCCCGCGCCGACCGATCCGAAGCTCCCCGCAGCGGCGGGTGTTCCCTGAAGTTCGCTCCAGCCGTGCAGCATGAGCGCTCCCGCGAGAAAC
>JALYVY010000180.1 GCA_030852985.1 Gemmatimonadota bacterium
CCGTCAATCGCCGACGTGGTGGCTTTGGCGAGCGGTGATGCGGAACTGCGGAGCGAATGGAGCAACATGCTGGGTCATCAGCTCCCAGCCACACCGTTGCTCGACGACTTTTTCTCCCGACTTCCCGAGGCCATCGCGTGGCTTCAGGAGAATGTGGCGATCTCGTCGCTCGGGCGGCTCACTGCGCCCGTCGTCGCGCCCATGAGGCGTCCGGCGCTGCGACCCGTTGAAGGAAGGCCGGGAGAACTGCTTGTTGCGGAGAGGGGAATTCGCACGTGGGGCGTTGCAGCTCCGATCGATGCGGTTCGTTTTGCTGGCGCGAGTCACTTGCTGGTCGAGATTTACTACCACGGAGCGCGACGCGTCGTGGAACCATACTCCCTGAGGCGTCCGAGGACAGGGGACCTGCTCCTGTATGGTTTTGAGCAGTTAAAGAATGGTGCTCCAAAGTGCTCCAACTAACGACATTCGCGCGTACAAGATTGCCGAGATTCAGGAGGTGCGTGTCCTGCAGCAGTCGTTCGTCCCTCGGTATGCCATCGAGCTTACCGAGCGCGCTGGCCTCTGGCGCTGGTAGCGTTTCCGCGTTGCGCGATCAACTGTCGAAGCGTGCAGGCGCGTTCGAGCGAAATTGTGCGGTCGCTCCAACTGGACTTCGTGTCGAAAGAAGTCCGCTGTGCGTTCGCCCGCGCCTGATGTACCATTCATACGTGCGACGCCTCCTCCAACCTGTTGCGGTCCTCCTGACCCTGGTCCTCCTCCAGCTCGTGCTGGTGGAGAGTGGCTATGCGTGCCGCATGCCTGCGGATGGCGATGCATCCATGGCCGGGATGCCCATGCCGGGGAGCACAAGGCACTCGTCGTCCGCGCCGACGAAGAAGGGCCAACCGCAAGCTCCCTGTCAGTTTCCCTGGGCGCCTAACGGCTGCCAGATAATGGCTCCCTGCGCACCCGCCGCGCTGACCGTGGCCTCATCGACTACGACCGCTGCCGCCCGCGTTCACGTCGCTCCACTGCGCTTCGAGCCGCTCGCGCCACTGTCGCTCAGCATCGCGCCCGAGCTCCCTCCTCCCAGAGCGTAGTCCACTCCGATCTGTACGTCAGATCCGCCGCCCATTAGTCAGGGCCGGCGGTGCTGCCGTTCGCATCGACGCGCCCGTGTGGTGGCGCGTGATGACGCGAGGCAGCAGTGGACTCTCGCTCAGGAACTCATGCGTACCCGTCATTGTCTCGCCGGCGCTCTCCTCGCCGGCGTGATGCACGCCGTCATCGCGACAGCGCAACAATCGACACCGGCGAACACCGTCAGCGCACTTCGCGCCGATCCTTCGTCCGCGTCCATTCTGGATTCGCTCATCCAGCGAGCCATCGTGGTCAATCCAACCCTGCACGCGGCGCACGCGCGCGTCGATGCGGCCCGCGCTCGCGTGCAGCCCGCGTCCGCCCTACCCGATCCCATGTTGCGGTTCGGCCTCCTGAACCAGCCGCTCGGCAGCATGCCAACCGCCGCTGGCGGGATCGCGCCCGCCGGGGGACCAAGCCAGATGACAATGCGCATGATCGGCGTGGAACAGACTCTCCCCTACCCCGGGAAGCTCGCGCTCCGCGCGAAGGTGGAGGAACGCGAGCTCGACGCGACCGAAGCCTCGCTCGACGCCACGCGACGGCAGATCGTACGCGACGTCAAGGGTGCCTACTACGAGCTGGCGTTCATCGACCAGGCACTCACGATCGTGGAACGCAACCGCGATGTGCTGTCGAGCCTCATCACGGTGAGCGAGTCGCGCTACGGCGTAGGGACAGGCGGTCAGCAGGATGTACTCAAAGCGCGCGTCGAAGCCACTCGGCTGGCCGAGACGGCCAGTGGATTGACTGAGCAACGCCGAGCGGGTGTCGCGCAGCTGAACGCGCTGCTCGATCAGCCGAGCGAGACGCCGGTTCCACCATGTGTAATTCCAGCTGCGATTGCGCGCGCGGCCGTGCCGGCCTCGTCTGACGCGATTCACTTTACCTCGACGGCGTTTGGATCGAGAGCCGCCGACTCGCCGCTTCGGCCGCTGGAGGAGTTGCAGGCGTTAGCGATTCAGGGGAGCCCGCAGATTCGCGAACACCTCGCGTTGCTCGCGGCGCAATCGGCGCGGGTCCAGCTCGCGGGAAAGGCGCACCTGCCCGACGTCGATCTCTCGCTCCAGTACGGCCAGCGCGGCGGTGGCCTGCCCGACATGGTAAGCGCGACCGTGTCCTTCCCCATCCCCGTGTTCAAGGGACGAAAGCAGGACCAGCAGGTCGCCGAGGCTACCGCGCAGATCGCGGCGATCGAGGGGGAGCATCACGCCATGGTGAACTCGATTCGTGCGGATGTCGCGAGGCTCGTCACGGAGATCGAGCGCGAACGCACGAGTCTCGCACTGTACGTGAAGGCGATCCTCCCACAAAGTCGCGCGGCGCTGACGTCGGCGACGGCCAGCTATCAGGTGGGCAAGGTGGAGTTCCTCACCGTCCTCGAGAATCAGGCGACCATCTTTACCTATGAGACCGAGTATTTCCGCGCCCTCACCGACGTTGCGACGAAGGTGGCAGAGCTCGAGCGCATCGTGGGAACGGAGGTGTTGAAATGAGCCCGCGCGTTCGCAGGCTCGGTTTTACGCGGTGGCGCCTCGCGGTGGTCGGCGGGATCGCATTGCTCGTTGTAACGGGCGTCTGGATCGTCATTGCCGCCCGACGTCGTGGATCATCCGATACGCCATCCGCTTTACCAGTCGTCGCGTCGCAGAAGCAGGGCAGCGCTGGCATGGCCGGCATGAACATGACCGCGAATGGCTCGGTGAAGCTCACCGCGAGCCAGATCCACCAGTTCGGGGTCACCTTCGGCACCGTCGAGGTGCGGCCGCTCACGGCGGGGACGCGCACAACAGGCGTCGTCACCATCGACGAAACCCGCGTCGCGCAGGTGACGCCAAAGATCGGGGGGTTCATCGAGCGGCTGTACGTCAACGCGACAGGGCAGCAGGTCTCACGCGGACAGCCGTTGCTCGAGATCTATTCGCCAGAGCTCGTCGCCGCGCAGCAGGAGCTGCTGCTCGCCGGTCAGCTCCAGCGCGACATCGGTCGCAGCGCGGTGCCGGGCGTTCCCGGCAACACCACCGACCTGGTCAGCGCCTCCCGACGTCGGCTACAGCTCTGGGATATCTCAGATCGGCAGATCGATGAGATCCTTCGCACCGGCAAGGTACGCCGTACCCTCACGCTCTTCGCGCCATTCTCGGGAATCGTCATGGAGAAGAAAGTCGTGCAGGGCCAGGCCATCGCGACGGGGGAGCAGCTCTACACGATCGCCGACCTCGGCGCCGTCTGGATCGACGTACAGCTTCGCGAGAGCGACGCTGCGGCGGTGCGTGCGGGATCGGGCGCGGACATTCAGGTGGCGGGGTTAACAGGCCGCACGCTGAAGGGCCGCGTGGCCTATGTCTATCCCACGCTTGATTCCATGTCGCGTGCGGTAAGAGCGCGTGTCGCCGTCACGAATACCGGCGGCGTCCTCAAGCCCGGCATGTACGCCACCGTCAACCTCACGACGCCCGGCCGCTCTGCGCTCACGGTACCCAGCTCCGCGGTGCTGCGTACCGGCGATCGCAACATCGTCTTCATGGACATGGGCGGCGGCAACCTGATGCCGATGGACGTGCGGCTCGGCAGCACAGCGGGCGACTACACTGAGATCATCGCCGGACTGGAAGCGGGCCAACACGTCGTGACATCGGCGCAATTTCTCCTCGATTCGGAATCCAATCTCGGGGAGGTGATGAAGTCGATGGTTGGCCAGATGGGTGCCGGCGACAAGGCCACCATGCAGGACATGCCCGGCATGGCGATGCCGCCGGCCACCACGCCGCGGAAGTAACGGCCATGCTCAAGCGCATCATTCAATGGTCGGTGACCCACAAGCTGGTGGTCCTCCTCGGAACCGCGGCGGTCACGTTGGCGGGCCTGTGGGCGATGTTCAACACGCCGGTCGACGCGATCCCCGATCTCTCGGACGTCCAGGTCATCGTGATGACCAAGTGGCCCGGACAGGCACCGCAGACGGTGGAGGACCAGGTCACGTATCCGCTCTCCACCGAGATGCTCAAGGTGCCGAAGACGAAGTTCGTCCGCGGCATGAGTCAGTTCGGGCTCTCGGCCGTGTACATCGTCTTCGAGGATGGGACGGATCTGTACTGGGCGCGTTCGCGTGTGCTCGAGTACCTGAACGGAGTAACCGCCAAGCTCCCGCAAGGGGCGGTGCCGACGCTCGGGCCCGATGCCACCGGCGTCGGCTGGGTGATGCAGTACATCCTCGCCGATACCACGGGCACGCTCAACCTCGCGCAGATCCGCGGGCTTCAGGACTGGACCGTGCGACCGGCGCTCACGGCTGTAAAAGGCGTGGCCGAGATTGCGTCGTTCGGCGGCTTCGAGAAACAGTATCAGGTCGAGGTCGACCCAGCGAAGCTGCTCGCCTACAACATGCGCCTCTCGAAGGTGAGCGACGCCGTGCGTGCCTCGAACGAGGACGTCGGCGGACGCGTGCTCGAGATGGGCGGCTCGGAATACGTCATCCGCGGACGCGGCCGTTTCGCGACGCTCGACGACATCCGCAAGGTGGCACTCGGCGCCGGTCCGGGAGGTGCGCCCATCACGGTGGGCGACGTTGCGAACGTGCAGCTCGGCCCCGAGATCCGGCGCGGGATCGCGGACCTGAATGGCAAGGGCGAGGTCGTGACGGGATGGGTCGTCATGCGCTACGGCGAAAACCCGCTCGACGTCATCAACAACGTGAAGGCGAAGATGGCCGAGGTGCAGAAGGCGCTGCCGAAGGGCGTCGTCTTCGTCGATGGCTATGACCGCTCGGGGCTCATCGAGCGCGCTATCGAGACGCTCCGCGGAAAGCTGATCGAGGAGTCGATCATCGTCGCGATCGTCACGATCATCTTTCTACTCCATGCGCCGAGCGCGCTGGTCGCCATCCTGACGTTGCCGGTCGGGATATTGATGGCGCTGCTCTCCATGCGCCTGCTCGGGCTGACGGCGAACATCATGAGCCTGGGCGGTATCGCCATTGCGATTGGTGCCATGATCGACGCGGCGATCGTGATGGTGGAGAACCTGCACAAGCACATGGAGCGGAACGAACGGGATGGGAAACCGCGCACGCACTGGCAACTGGTCGTCGACGCGTCGCAGGAGGTGGGCCCGTCGCTCTTCATCTCCCTGCTCATCATCACTGTGTCATTCATCCCGGTCTTCGCGCTCGAGTCGCAGGAGGGGCGTCTCTTCAAGCCACTCGCCTGGACGAAGACGCTTTCGATGGCATCGGCGTCGCTGCTCTCCATCACGCTCGTGCCGGTGATGATGGGCCTCTTCATCCGGAAAGGCGTGAAGCCGGAGTCGGCGAACCCGGTGAATCGATTCCTCATCTGGGTCTATCGTCCGGTGATCGGATTCGTGCTCCGGTATCGCTGGTCCACAATCGCGGTGGCGGGTGTGCTGCTGCTCGTCACCCTCTTCCCCTGGTCGCGACTGGGGAGCGAGTTCATGCCGCCGCTGAACGAAGGCAGCATCATGGACATGCCCTCGCTCTTCCCCGGAGTCGGCACCGCACAGGCCAAGCAGATCCTCCAGCAGCGCGACGCGGCCCTCGCGAAGATCCCGGAGGTCCAGATGGTGCTCGGCAAGATTGGTCGCGCAGAAACGGCGACGGACATGGCGCCGATGTCGATGATCGAGACGATCGCGATCCTGAAGGACAAGAAGGATTGGCGTGGCGGCGTGAGCTACGACTCGGTCGTGGCGGAGGCGAATGCCACGGTGAGGACGCCGGGGGTCGGCAACATGTGGTCGATGCCGATCAAGAACCGACTCGACATGTTGGCGACGGGGATCAAGACGCCCGTCGGGATCAAGCTCTTCGGACCGAGCCTGGATACGCTCGACATGATCGGCAAGCAGATCGAGGCCATCCTGCCCGCAGTACGGGGTACGAACACCGTGTTCTCGGAGCGGGCAGTGGGCGGGAAGTATCTCGACGTCACCATCGACCGCGATGCGGCCGCGCGGTACGGCATGACCACGGGTGAGGTCCAGACGGCGCTCACCACCGCCGCGGGCGGGATGGAGGCAGGTCAGGTGATCGATGGCCGGGAGCGCTATTCGGTGCTCGTGCGCTATCCGCGCGACCTTCGGCAGGATCCGGAGCAGATCGCGAGCATCCTCGTCTCCACTCCGTCAGGTGCGCAGGTGGCCCTCGGCGAGCTGGCCCACATCGCCGTGGTGAAGGGGTCCACGCTGATCAAGTCCGAGAACGCCTACCTCAACAACATCGTGTATGTGGATGTGCAGGGGCGCGACGTCGGTGGATATGTGGCGGATGGGAAACGTCTGCTCGACCAGAAGCTCGCGCTACCACCGGGTTATCGGCTGGAGTGGTCCGGGCAGTTCGAGGCGATGGAGCGTGCCGGCAAGCGGCTGCGTATCGTCGTCCCGATTACGCTCGCGATCATCTTTGGCCTCCTGTATTTCAACTTTCGGAGCGTGGCGGAGAGCGCGATTGTGATGCTGTCGCTGCCGTTCGCGCTCGTGGGCGGCGTGTGGCTCATGTGGCTGCTGCACTACAACATGAGCGTGGCTGTCGCGATCGGTTTCATCGCGCTCGCCGGCGTCGCGGCGGAGACCGGGGTGATCATGCTCATCTACCTCGATCACGCCTATCGCGATCGGGGTGCGCAGGGAATGCTGCGGAACCGGTCCGATGTGGATGCGGCCGTGGAGTACGGAGCGGTGGAACGCGTGCGTCCGAAGATGATGACCGTGACCGCCATCATGGCGGGTCTCGTGCCCATTCTCTGGAGCCAGGGTGCCGGCGCTGACGTGATGAAGCGTATCGCCGCACCGATGGTCGGTGGCATGCTCACCTCAACGGTGCTCACCCTCGTGGTTATTCCGGCGATTTACTCGCTCTGGAAGGAACGCGGGGTCGTTGGCTGAAATGTTCTTTCGCGTTGAATGCATCACGGATGTGCTTGCGCACGGCATCATCGTCGGCACGCACGAGGATCACGGCGTTGTTGTCCGTGATGATCGCCGGCGGCTTCTTCCAGACGAGGCGCTGGCCGTTCGCGGACACCTTGAGCGTGTCGAACTTGTCGATGTCGCGCGCGGCTGCAATCGCGTCGCCATAGATGTAGACCTCGAGTGTTGCCTGCGGAGCGACGAGTTGCACTCCGCGGACGCTCATGAACGGCTCACGGGCCGCCCCGTCCGTGCGCACGTTGACGCCGGCCGACCGGAGGCGGTCCACGACCTGCGCTGCGTTCCAGGTGATCGCGTGCGCGCTGACGGAATCGCGTGCCGGGAGCGGTCCTGCGCGGATGGGGACGGGAGGGGCGATGGTCGCTGCGCTGACAGTGGTATCCGTGTGATTTTTTGCAGTGTCCGTGCACGCCGCGCCGAGGAGGGTGCACGTCGCGACCATGCCGATTCGCGCAGCCACAGTGCGCTGCACCGCACCACTCGCCTTGTGCGACGTCCACAGCAGGCGGCGCATCACTGCTTGCTCTCGAGATCCGCGATCAACGCCTTCATCTCTGCGATTTCCCGTACCTGCGCCTCGATGATCCCGTCTGCCAGCTTTCGCACGCGGGGGTCCTTGATGTTCGCGCGCCCGCTGGTCAGGATCGCGATGGAATGATGTGGGATCATGGCCTTCATGTACGACACATCTCCGACCGTCGCCTGACTGCGCACGAGCCAGAGCGCGAGCGCAAATGCCGCGATGCTCGCCCCTGCGATGATGGTGTTCATGCGTCGGTCGGTGTACATGCCGCGCATGAAGCCCAGCATGATCACCGCCATGGTCGCCCCCATGACCACCGCCATCCATGCGCGCGTCTGGCTGAAGAAGATGTGGTCGAGGGCAAAGCTGTTCAGGTACATCAGGCCAAACATGACCAGTGTGGATGTGGCGATCATGGCGCCGAATTTCGTGTACTTCTGCAATGGACGAACTCCTCGAGTTGGATGGGCAACGCCGGCATGGTTGGGCGTCGCGGTATTCTGACCTCGATGGTGCGACGACCAGTGCAGGGTGCTATGCGCAATCCCGCGGCCGTTCGCTCGAGTATGGCCAGTTCCGCGCCAATACCCGTCAGGAGCCCCTGTGCAGTTTGCCAGAGCGTAAGTCGCAAGGGTATACTGGTTTACACAGTTGCCGAGCGCTGCCTTGGACGGCGATGGGGCTTCTACAACTTCGAGTAGGAGAAGCGTGGCATCCGGAGATCAAGCAGCCCGAGGCATCCATTCGCGGTGGCGCAATAGGGCATGACGCCGCGCGTCTATGAGCTCATTGACCTGATCGCGCGTTGGGTGCACGTGATTGCCGCGATCATGTGGGTCGGCAACTCGATGCTTTTCAACTGGATGGATCGCACGCTCGTCCAGGAGGGCGGAATGCCGCCGGGCTCCATTGGTACGACGTGGCTGCTGCACAGCGGCGCATTCTACCATGTGGAGAAGACGTCGCTGGGCGGCCACGATCTGCCTGCCCCACTGCATTGGTTCAAGTGGCAGGCGTACACCACCTGGTTGAGCGGCATTGTGCTGATGCTCGCGGTGTACTGGATTGGCGGACGCGCGGCGATGGAGGATGCCTCTCGCGCTCCCCTCTCGCACGGGCAGGCCGCGGCACTCGGTGCATTCCTCGTGTTTGGCGGCGTCGCGATCTACGAGCTCATCCAGCGGTTGGTCGCGCCTCGCGCGCCGCGCGTGGCGGAAGCGCTGCTGGCCCTGGCGTTTCTTGGCGCGGTGTTCGCGGCGACGGGACTGCTCAACGGACGTGCGGCGTTCCTGCACGTCGGCGCGATGATGGCGTCGATCATGGCCGGCAATGTCGCCATGACGATCGTTCCTTCGCAGCGGGAGCTCCTGAAGTCAGTGAAGACGTCCGGCAGTGCCGACCCCGTCATCTCGGCGCGCGCCAAGCGAGTGTCGATCCACAACAACTACTTCACCTTTCCCGTCATCGTCTTGATGGTGAGCGGGCACTTCCCGTCGCTGTACGCTGGTCGTGCGCCGTGGGCATCGTTGCTCGTGCTGGTGATTGCCGGCGCCACGGTGCGACACATCCTCAACGTCCGGTTCTCGTTCTCGGCGTGGCGTGGTGCGCTGGCGGGGACACTGGTGGTCTCGGTGGTAGCGCTCTGGATGCTGATGACGTTGCCACTCGCATCAACCCCGTTGGCCGCATCAGCGACCACGGGAGAGGTTTCCTTTACCGACGCGCGCCGCATCATCGATCGGCGCTGCGCCGCGTGCCATTCGATGTCGCCGTCGGACCTCACCTTCGGCCCTGCACCGGCCGGGGTCATGTTCGATACGCCGGAGCAGATTCGGTCGCACATGGCGCGGATCCGCGAGCGGGCGGTCGTTACGCGAACGATGCCGCCGGCAAACCGCACTAACATCACCGATGCGGAGCGCGCGGCGCTGGGTCGCTGGATCGATTCAGGCCGGTAGGTCGTTATTTCTTCGCCTGCCTCTTGAACGGCGGCCGCAGAACGGCGC
>JALYVY010000402.1 GCA_030852985.1 Gemmatimonadota bacterium
CGCATCCTGTTGCGCACGGTTGAAGCGGTGAATCTCGTCGACGAAAAGGATCGTGGGGCGGCCGAGCTGAAGTCGCTCCGCCGCCTCCGCGACAATCTCGCGCACGCGTGGTACGCCTTCGGTCACCGCGGAGAACGGAACGAATTCCGAATCCGTGTATTGCGCTATGATGCGGCCTAGCGTCGTCTTCCCGGTGCCAGGCGGTCCCCAGAAAATCATCGACCCCACAGTGCCGCGTTCGATGGCCGTACGCAATGGCTTCCCGCTGCCCAGGAGATGCTCCTGACCGATGAACCCATCCAGCGACTCCGGCCGCATACGCGCGGCGAGTGGCTGCGTGGATAACGGCGCTGTGAACAACGAGGGCTCTGGTTTCTTCCGGTGCGGCTTGGGCATGTTGAGGGGTGTTATGCCAACGCCAGCAGAGCGTGTCCCGCACCGAACACAATGCAGCCGCCGAAGAAGGCGACCGGCAATCGCCAGTCGTGCTTGTGTTGAAACTCCGGCACCAGGTTCGAAGCAGCAACATAGACAGTCACTCCGCCCGAAAGTGCCAGGCCGTACTCGGAAAGCGGCGCGATGACCTCAGTGAGCATCGCTCCGGCGACAGTCACCAGGCCGAGCAACGCGGCAGCGCCAAGTGCCTTGCCGCGTCCGAAGCCGGCGGCGATGAACAGCGTAGATACCGTCGATCCTTCAGGAAGCTTGTGGAGAATGATCGCCGCCACGACGAGGGTGCCCACTGTCGTACCGGCCGCAAAGCCACTCGCTATCGCCACGCCGTCCATCAACATGTGCAGCATGAGACCGATCAGCGCGGAGATTCCCACAGCGCGCGTAACGTGGTGCGTCTCCTCGCCAAAGTGAAAGTGTGGAACCAGCGTATGCTGCGTGAGATGCACGGCAAGATACCCCGCCAGCACCATCCATCCTGCCGTGATCCCGTGCGCGGCGATCGCATCCGGAATCATGTCCACGACTGCCACCGAAATCATGAAACCGCCGGAGAACGCTATCATCACGTCGATGTCCCGCGCGCTCCACATGCGACGACCCGTTACTAGCGCCGCACCGACCACGTTCGCAAGCGCCGCTACGACGGCCGCTATGAGAGCGGCGATGTTCACGCTATGGCGCTGAGCGAGAGCCGTTCTGCCGCTGCGGCGAGCGCTGCGGACAGCACCGGAGCTGGAGCGCGGTCCCACGGCTGCCCGCGCCAGGCCTTTTCGGCGACGGCCCGGTACTGCTCGAGACCGCGCGCCTGGAGAAGATACAGCCAGCGATCGCTGTGCCCATACGCGTAGAGATCGAGCTGCGCTGTGAGCGACAGCTGATCGTCGGGCGTGAAGATCGAGATGTCCACGCCCGCGTAAGTCGCTAGCGGAATCTTTAGCCGCGCAATCACGTCCCGCACGTCGGGCAGAGCGATATCGGTACCGCCCCAGGCTTCGCCGGTGCGCCGATTCGAGAGCGACACGTCAACCGCGGGCGGTAGATGCTCGGTGAGAACGTACATGAGATCGACGGCGCGCTCGGCATTCGTGGCAACATGCGCCTCGAAGTGCCCCTCAGGAGCCTCCTCGAACGTGAACCCGTCCTGGCCGGACCTGAACCGTCGCCAAACCGTGACGTGCTGTGTCCTTCCACGAAAGATCACGACATTGCCTCCGCACGGCGCATCAGGTCCTCACGCGTATTTCGCGCTGGGTCCTCCAGAACGTACTGCAGAAGAGCACGGAGCGTATTTCCCAGTCGCTTCCCGGTGATCCCGGCCTCCAAAAGGTCTTCGCCATTGACCGCGAGATCCGACACTTCCACCGGATCACGATACGCGATGAGTACGGCGCGCCTGTACACGGACTCCACCAGCGAGCGGCTCGGCGCATTCCGGCCGCTTTCGCGCTCGGCCCACCAGTGCGCATCCGCAAGCCTCAGGAGTGGCGCAAGGCGTGTCCGTCCGGCTCGACCGGCCCAGCCACGCAGTACCGCATCGTCCGGTGCTTCAGTCTGCATCATCGCCTCGCGCATGCTCCGCCCCATGTCGTGCCACCGATCCACGAGGCCGGAGATCCAGCCGGCGTCGGCGTTGGAGAACCGAAGTGCCTTGAGAGTCGCCAGAACCGTACCAGGCCGTGCCGCCGAGAACAGCCCCGCAAGACGCGTCTGCAATCGCTGCGGGCGGCGCCGGAGCAGCGGCATGCGGAGATGATCGAGCGCCAGCAGCTCGGTGTCCGTGATGCCGGAGAGTGCGGGTATCAGCTCGCTCAGCGCACCGCTGTCCCGCCACATCCTGAAGGCTCCGCTCGGAAGCGCAACCTGCGTCATCGTCTTCACTATCTCCTGTTGTACGCGCTCAGGCGACAGCCGACCCAGGTGTGGCGCGCTTGCGACGATGGACTGCCACGTTGCCGCGTCCACCCTGAAGGCGAACCGCGTTGCAAACCGGATTGCGCGAAGGGCGCGAAGCCGGTCCTCGCGCATTCGTTCCTTCGCAACTCCAACAGCGCGCAATGTTCGGGACTCGATGTCGGCGCGGCCGTCGAATGGGTCCCGCAACTCGTCCCGTGAGGGGGAATACGCGATGGCGTTGATCGTGAAGTCACGTCGGGCCAGGTCTTCGTCCAGGGATTCGCCGAAGCGCACGACCGCGTGACGTCCGTCCGTTTCCACATCAGCCCTGAACGTCGTCACTTCATGCATGACGTTGTCTTCGTCCAGCACACCAACGGTGCCGAACTCGATCCCCACCGGTACCGTGCGGCGAAACAATCTGCGCACCTGCTGCGGCCTTGCGCTCGTGGTCAGGTCCCAGTCCAGGTTGGGGATG
>JALYVY010000403.1 GCA_030852985.1 Gemmatimonadota bacterium
TCCCAGAACTTCCCCTGATGGTCGGCGCAGGCGGCAGCCAAATGCGCGGACATCGTGTTCCCGTGCATCGGAAGCGGGAAATCATAAAAGCGGAAACTCGCGAGACCCGCGTCGACAATCTTTGCACGCATATCCGGCTCAGTCACGGTCGCAAAATGTTCGCACGTCGGACACTCAAAGTCGCCAAACTCCACGATGGACACGGGTGCGTTCGCATTGCCACGCAAATACCCCTCGGATACGGGCAGCGGCGTTCCCGGAGCCAGCACAATCGGCTTCGACTTCGATGCATCCAGCTTGTAGTAAATCCCGCCCGCGCCGGCGACAACGATCACCAGCAGCAGAAGAAAGAAGGGGGCGCGTGACTTGGGAGCGGGCGTGACTTTGTTAACCACGGAAAATCCTCGAGTACTGGCTTCAGGAATGATCTGGCATCGGCACGACACGTCGAAAACGTGTAACGAAGCGCACTTCGCCCAACACCGTTGATGGCCCTAAGCTATGCAGGAGCTACCGGCGTTGCCAGCGAGTACTGTATGCTTGGGGCATCGCGTGTCGTGCCAATAACGCATTCCGGGATTTCAGCTCACACATCGTGTACATCGAACACCTGCGCATTCCCGTCGGAGCCGGCGCCTTGCACGTCGAGCGCGTGGGACGTGGCGGTTCACCGGTTGTCCTCCTGCACGGGTTTGGGACCTGCGCGTTTCTGTGGCGCGGGGTTGCACCGCGTCTTGCCAATGCTGGATTCACTGCGCTCTCGTTCGATCTCATGGGATACGGCGAGTCCGACCGCCCCGAAGATGCCGGATTTGGTGTCGTCGCCCAGGCGGAGTATCTGGATCGCGCGCTCACGACCCTCAGGCTGCCGCGTGCGGTCATCGTGGCGCAAGACATTGGGGCGCTGGTTGGGGTGCAGTTGGCCGCCCGTCGGCCGGAGCGAGTCGAGCGGCTGCTCCTCATCAATCCAACGGAGCCAGACGATTTACCCGGCGCCTCCATTCGCGCGCTGCAGCGCGCCGCCGCCCGTATTTCGCTGGGCGCGCCGGGCATGTTTGGCGCCGGACAGGTGCTGGCGCCATTCCTCCGGGAGTCCGTGGCCGATCCGTCGTTGATGTCAGACGTGCTCGTGGGCCGCTACACCGCGCCGTACGTGGGCGACGAGGGCGTCGCACACCTGTTGCAGCTGGCCCGTAGCCTCGAACTCGAAGCGGATGAGCAGCTGCAGCTGGGGAGCGTCCGCGCTCCGGTCATGATCGCGCTGGGCGCATTGGACATCGCCGGAAAGGACGAACCGGCGATCACGATGGCGACCGAGCTTGCACGCGCCGGTGCGTCGGTCCTCGAGGAGATCATTCCGGGCGCTGGATACCTCCCCGCCGAGGATCAACCGCAGCGTCTGGCGGAACTGATCGGCAACTGGATCAACGTTTCTCCACCTGCGCGCGTAGGACACACATCGCAGGCGGGTGAGCTTTCCCCAGATTCGTGAGGCCAGCGTGGGCACAAAATAGTGCCACTACGCTGTGAGAGCATTACCCGTTAGGTTTGATAGGCTACCGGTGATCAGGTTCCCGGAGCATCAGTTAAGCGCACTACCCAGAGGAAATGGCAAAACCCAAGCTTCGACCACGTCGCGACGTAGCAGTCAATTCGCCTTACCAGGAAGCTCGTGACGAGCTGTTCCAGCACATCATGCAGTGCGGTGTGGTCGGGTGTCACCCAGACGATCAGAAAGAGTGGTTTGACAACACGATTTCGTATCTGTCGGGCCGATTCCCCGAACTCAAGCCCAGCGAAGTAACGGACTTGAGAACCCTTGGTGAACGTTTCGCGCAGCCTCCCAAGGCTCGCGCCGACTCGCAAACCGCCTCGGTCTAAACGGCATCGCTCGCTCGCAGTTGTAATCAAAACGCCTCCATTCGTGGAGGCGTTTTTGCGTGCATTGGGGTCAGAGTCGTTTTTACCGTCCACCGCGCAATCACACGCGCAAACTCTTGGGCGTGCGCTCACGCCACAACATCAGCGTGTAATCGACGGTCGCAATCACCCCCAGCACGACATCGATCTGACCACCGTCACCGGCACCGGACCCAGCGGCCGCATCGTCCGCGCCGACGTGGACGCCGTACTGGGCAGACAACAGCCGCCGCCGCGCCCACCGCAGGAGCAGTCGGTGGTTGCCTCGCCGGCCGATGAGGAGGTGCCGCTGACCGCGATCCGCAAGATCACGGCCCAGCGGCTGACCGAGAGCGCGGCGGCACCGCACTTCCACCTCATCGCGGCGGTGGACGCCGGACCATTGCTGGAGCTGCGCACCGCGCTGAACAACCAGGTCTTCAGCGGGGACGCCAGATGCAGTGTCACGGACCTCCTGGTCCGCGCCGTGGCGGTCACCCTGGCCGCACACCGCGAGATCAATGCCTCCTGGGGTGGAGACCGGGTGCTGCGCCACGGTCGGGTCAACGTCGGCATCGCGGTCGCGCTCGACGAGGGCCTGATCGTGCCGGTGATCCGCGACGCCGACCGGAAGGGGGTTGCGGAGATCGTCGCAGAAGCGCGCTCCCTGGCCGAGCGCGCTCGCGCCGGAAGGCTCACGCCGGACGAGTTCACCGGCGGGACCTTCACGATCAGCAACCTGGGCATGTTCGGCATCGAGCACTTCACGGCGGTCATCAATCCTCCGGAGTCGGCCATCCTCGCGGTCGGTGCCGCACGCGAGGAACCGGTCGTGCGCGAAGGGCAGGTAGTCATCCGGTCGATGATGAGACTGACCCTGACCAGCGACCACCGGGTGGTCGACGGGGCAACCT
>JALYVY010000404.1:0-578 GCA_030852985.1 Gemmatimonadota bacterium
ATCCTTGTCCGCGTCGGAGCGCGCCTCACTCGCGACGTAGGCGATCGTCGCACCATCCGGCGACCACGCAAACGCCGCCGGTGCCTCATCCAGCGTCGTGATCTGCTCGGCCTCGCCGCCGCGCGGACTGATGACATACAGCTGCCGCTTGTCACTGCGATCGGACGCGAAGAGAATCCGTGAGCCATCCGGCGACCACACGGGATTGGTGCTCGACTTCTTCGCCTGGGTCAGCCGCCAGTTCGTGCCGGTCGCGACATCGGCGATCCAGATGTTCGTCTCGTATTGATTCTGGTCCCAGTTCGTCTCGCGAACCGTGTACGCGACGAGCTTGCCGTCGGGCGAGATCTCCGGAGCACCAGCGCGCTTGAGCGATATGACGTCGTCGATACTCGGCGACGTGCCTTGCGCGCGAAGTCCTGATGACGGCAGCGCGGCGAGCGCAGTGAACGCGCAGATGACGAGTGCATGTCTCATGGCTTTGATTTCCGGGAATGGAACGGGCCCAATACGGTGCCAGACAATCCGCCCGAGGGCCGCCGAGCGCAAGCAGGGACTCGCGCCGGACATCGTGTGTC
>JALYVY010000404.1:588-2800 GCA_030852985.1 Gemmatimonadota bacterium
GTCACGCGCTGCCGACAATCCGTAACGCTGAATTGACACGAGGCGCCTTCGCGCACCTTCGCGCTAGACTCGAGCACGACGCCCGCGTTTTCTAGCGCGTATCACTTCTAATTTCTAGCGTATTTCACAGTTCAATTCTAGCGCGTTTAACTTGACAATATTAGCGCGTTTCAATCATACTCCTTGGGTGCGATTCATTCCGCTCTCACCCGCGGCCCTCCGACGATGCCCGCTCGGCCCCGCACCACCCCATACAAGCGCGCGGTGGCGTGGTGGAAGCAACGCGTCGACGTAGACCGATGCGTCGTTCCCAACAACGAGTCGCCCACGCAGGCTGTCACGCGGGTGCTTCGCGCCGAACGCCTCATACTCGAGGTGGCGAACCGGCGCGTCTGGATCCTCACGGAGCCCAACAGAACAGACGATCGGGGCATCTTCCTCCGGAACTACTGGCGCGTTGTCGCCGAGGTCCTCCGCGCGTGGGCTCCAGCGGCTGTCGTGGGCATACCGGCCGTCCAGCTTCATCTTGGTGAGAGCGCGCCTCCGGTGGTGCTACCGGCCATCCAGGGGGCGAACTCGAGTCGCTATGGAATCGAACTGTACGACGAGTTCCGGCTGCAGCTTCGGCCCGGGTCGATCGCAGAGGCGCAAATCGCCCAGCTGCCTACGCAAGGCGCCGCGGTCAACGTCTTGAGTCCAGCCAACCTCCTGGCCACCCTGGACCTGGCGGAGCTGGAGCTGGGCATCGAAGCCGTAAGCGCCTGGCTCCGACATCTCGTGCTGCGAACCCCCGATCTCGACGCGGCCGTCACGGCGCGCCCGCGGCCCCTCGTGTTGACACGGGTAGGTGCACTCGCCCGTGAGCTCGGAAATGGCGGCCTCGCGAAGCAGATCGACACGGCAGTCGGTGGCGTTGCCGAGTTCCCACCGTCCGCCGCCGCGACAGGCGTCGGCACCCGGCTCGTGGTGCCTGCGGCCCTGACCGCGCTCCCGCGAGGCACGGGGCAGCCCTGGCTCGACCGGCAGCTCATGACACTCGAGCGCTTCAAAGCGGTGCTCGACGACCTCCTCGAGGAGCGAGTCGGCGCGCCCACGGGACTGTCGCTCGCGCGACTCGTAGGCAATGCCCGACAGGCGAAGCAGTATGACACGTACCACAACACGACCATGGAGGGGTACCGCATTACGAAGGAGGTATCCGATGCGGTCGTGAACGGGACGCCGCTGCCAGAGATCTCGAGCGAGGCAGAACTTCGTGCGATCATGGCCGTGCAGGGCTACAGCCGCGCTTTTGACACGGTCATTGACCTCGTGCGGACGCGTCCCAGGCCCGCGATCAACGAGGGGCTGATCCTCGACCTGTACGTCGAACTCTTCCGCCCGTCGGTGGACGCGGGGATCGTGAGCGAGGCGGACCTGCGCGGGTGGCGCACCATCAACGTCGGCCTCGCCGGCGGCTGGCGGCATTCGCCACCTGCACCCGGGAAGATCTCGAGTCTCGTTCGCGAACTAAGCGAATTCGCGACTCGACCCGACGTGCGGCCGCTGACGCGGGCCGTGCTCTCACACCTCGAGTTCGTCACCATTCACCCCTTCCTTGACGGAAATGGGCGTCTCGCGCGCCTGCTGATGAACTACGCGCTGCTGGGGGCAGGTTACCCGTGGGTGACGATACGCGCCGACGAGAAGCACCCCTATTTTCAGGCACTCGAGCGCGCACAGGTCGACGGCGAGGTAGAGCCACTCGGAGAGTTCCTGGCGGTCCACATCCGGCGGGCCGCCAGCACCGCGGAGCGTGGTGGTGCGGCAGCAACTCGCCGCCCGTAGAATCTTCGATTGTCGTTACGGGGCCAACTTGGCGGCGTGGCTTACGGTCACGTCAGGATAGACCTGCACGATGAGCAACACCCTTCAGTTGATGACGCGTGCCTACCCCCTTCGGCTCTCGGCCCCTTCCCTACCGCCCCCCACCCAGCGCCGCTGACGCTACCCGCGCCGTCGCAGCCAGTACGGCCGCCCCGACGAAGATCGAGTCCTCCGCCGCGACAAACCGCGGGCTGTGCGCCGGCGTGGCCTCCCCGCCCTCCTCCCGTGCACCGATCCGGAGGAAGCAGCCCGGCACATGCTCCAGGTAGTGTGCGAAGTCCTCACCCGCCAGGTTGAGGATGCCCAGCGGAGAGAGTGCGTCGGCGCCGAGCAGCGAGGTAACGGC
>JALYVY010000181.1 GCA_030852985.1 Gemmatimonadota bacterium
GTGCCGGAGCTGCCGGCGCCGACGAGCACCAAGCCTCGCCTCACCGGCACCTCCCGCATTGGGTCGGCAGCGCCGTCCTCCGCGCCTTCGCCGGTCATGCCCGCCGCCACGCCTGACGACGAATTCATCAACCTCGGGGATTGGCTCCGTGACGATGAGGCGCCGAAGGACACGCGCATGGTGGTGGACGAGGAAGAGCCGACCGGTGATGAGGAGGCGGACTTCCAGGACATGCTCAAGAAGTTCAAGCAGGGCATCTCCGAGAACGTCGAGGAAGAAGACCACCAAAGTCACTATGATCTCGGCGTCGCCTACAAGGAGATGGGTCTACTCGACGAGGCAATCTCGGAGTTTCAGAAAGCCCTGCGCGCGCCGAACAATCGCGTGCCGACTTATGAGGCTCTCGGGCTTTGCTTCATCGAGAAGGAGCAGTACCCCATGGCGGCGACGATCCTTGGTCGTGCGTTGGTGGAACCGAACGTGAGTGAGAACCACCTCATCGGAATTCTGTACCTCCTCGGCCGATGTGCGCAGGAGCGCGGTCAACGCGAGCTCGCGATCGACTATTACCAGCGCGTGTTCGTTGTGGACATCCAATTCCAGGACGTCAGCGAGCGGCTCGCCGCGGTGGAGAGCGGCGTCTCGTGACGAGCGCCGTGGTTCGCACGAGGACGCCCCCGACGGCTGCTCTTCGTGAGATTCAAGCGCCAGTGCAAGGCAGGCTGGAAGAAGTCGTGCGCGAGATGCGTCGGGTCGTCACGGCGGAATTGCCCCTCATTGAGCAGGTGAGCGGTCACCTGTTGCAGATCCGTGGCAAGATGTTTCGACCCACCCTCGCGTTGCTCGCGAGCGAGACCGCCGGCGCCGCGGAGCCACGCGTCATCACGTTGGCCGCGGTGCTGGAACTGATGCATCTCGCGTCGCTCGTCCATGACGATTCCGTGGATCACTCCGCGATGCGGCGAGGCCTGCCCACGGTGAACTCCCTGTTCAGTCATCAGGTGAGTGTCATCATGGGGGACTTTCTCTATTCACGGGCACTCGAGGCACTCGTCGCGCTCGGCGATCTGGACCTCATGCGCGTCCTCACCGGCGTCTCTACGCAGCTCACGATCGGCGAGATGCGTCAATTGGCAAATGTGGACGCCCTCGCGTTCACCGAGCTCGACTACGAGATGCTCATTCAGGCCAAGACCGCGTCGCTCTTGAGCGCTGCCTGCGAGACGGGCGCCATGTGTGGCGCTGTCCAATATCGGGATGCCCTTCGTCGCTATGGCGAGCGGCTCGGAATGGCGTTTCAGGTAGCCGACGACATCCTCGATTACACCGGCAGCTCGTCAATCACCGGGAAGCCGACTGGCGCCGACCTCAAGGAGCACAAGGTGACACTCCCCCTGATTGCGGCCCTCCCACGGCTGTCGCGACCTGAACGGGCCACGGTCGAGCGGTTGTTCGCCACCGAAACGCCGGCGGACGACCAGATCGGTGAAGTGGTTGCCATCGTGGGCGAGCACGGCGGAATCGACGACGCGAGACGCCGTGGCGAGCAATTCGCACAGGAAGCGGAAGAGGCGCTGGCACCGTTGCCACACACCCAGGCGCGCCAAGCGCTTACCGACGCTATTGTGTACGTCATGGATAGACGCTCCTGATGCCGCCACGCGGATCTTCCAGACAACGACCGGGGTTTCACGCCGTGACGCTTGCCATCGGCTTCGTGGTGGGCGGCGCCATGACGCAAGTGGCACGCAAGTTCCTACCTCCCGGTGCCGTGAAGGAGTTCTTCACGACCGGGGTTCAGCCTTCGCTCGGCCCCGTTTCGCTCGACTTGGTCATCATCAAGTTTTCCCTCGGCCCCGTGGCGCTCGATGTCAGCTTGTTGAGTCTGCTCGGTGTGCTCATCGCATATCTCATAGCACGATCGCTTTTTTAAGGAGACATCATGTTAGGCAATCTCGGTATGGGCGAGTTGATGGTCATTCTCGTCATCGTGCTGGTGCTTTTCGGCGCCAAGCGCATTCCTGAAATCAGCGCGTCCTTTGGGAAGGGCATTCGCGAGTTCAAGAAGAACGTGAATGACGTGGAGCGTTCGATCACGGAGCCCGAACCGCGTGTCGAAACGCGCGCCGACTCGCGCTTGCCGGCCGGTGATCCGGTAATTCGCCGCGATGTCGCTGACGAAGTCCGTCCGGAACCCAAGCGTCTCATCTGATTCCGAACGCGGGGTCAAGATGCACGAAGGGCACACTGGATCATGTCCGGTGTGCCCTTCGTGCATCTGCTGCAGTGCACCGACATGCTGCCGATCAGCTGGCGGCCTGCTTCCTGATCTGCGCGTTGAGCTCCTTGCGATGATCCTTGATCGTCGCGCCCTTCCTCAGGTCGTCGAGGTACAACTGCACCCACTGGTCGCGCATTTGTCGCAACCGGCGACTGCGTAGATCCGCTTTCTGCGTGTCGAACGTCGCCTTGTCGCTTGGCTTTCGCGCATCGGTACGAGTGACGAACACTCCGTCAGACTGGCGAATTGGTCCATTCACCTCGTTCAGCGGGGCAGAGAATGCCGATCCGATGGCTTCGCCCAGGCTGCCGAATTCCTTTACGGCCCCAGCGCGCGTCACCATGCCGGTGTGTTGCACGGTGAGCCCCGCGGCAGCAGCGGCCGCCTCCAGCGACGATGCCTTTGCGGCGGTGACGAGGCTCTGCGCCGCGGGAATCGACCGTTCGACGGCCCGGTCCTCTGCCACACGACCGCGCACTGCGGCCTTCACGGCGTCGAACGTCTTGCCGGCTTCGGTGATGCTGTCCAGTCGCGCGACATAATAGCCGTCATCCGCGTCGAACAGGTCGCTGGACTCGCCCACGCGCGCTCCGCCAAATGCCCAGGCACTGGCGCTGGGGACTTCCTTCCCGTTGTACTGTGCGGGCTGGTTCTCCACGACCTGCACGTGGAACGGCGTGAGACCCATCGCCTTGGCCGCATCGTCGAACTTTTGCGGCTGATCGGCACCGGCGACGAGCTTGGCCAGCTGGTCGGCAAGCCGATCGACCCTTGCCGTTGACGAATCGCTTGGTTGAATGCGGAGCAAGATGTGCCGCATGGAGGCCGTGTCGCCCTTCTTCGAGTCGACCTTGATGAGGTGATAGCCGAAAGGTGTCAACACTGGGCCCGAAAGCTCGCCGGGCTTGAGCGCAAAGGCAGCCTTGTCGAAATCCGGAACCATCTGGCCCGGTACCACCTTGCCAAGGTCTCCACCGTTGACGCCGGTGACCGTGTCGCTGGACTCGCGCTTCGCCACGTCCTCGAACTTGGCGCCACCGGCGATCTCGCTGCGCAGCTGCTCGATGTGCGCGCGAACCGCGGCGCTATCCGCCGCCGTGGTCACGCGTGGAATGTGCATGACGGTGAGCGCGGCGGTTCCCGGACGATCGAATTCGGCCTTGTTGGCGTCGTAGAACTTCCGGAGATCCGAATCGGCGATGTTGCTGTCGGCCGCCGTCGGCTTGGGACGGAAAGCGACCAGGCCGATCGATGCGCTGTCGTTCGCGTCACGCCAGGAGCGCCACAGGTCGGCGTCCGTGACATAGAGGCCGCTCGTGATCTGCTCGAACAGCTTTTCCTTGGGAACTTCGCTGCGGAAGTACTGCTCGAGTGCGACGAGCAGGCCGGACTGACGGCCCTGTGCGCTGGCGAGCAGCCGCTGATACTTGGCAGGATCGAAGCGGCCGTCGGTCTGGAGGTCAGGCGCGCTGCGAATCCAGGTGGGTGGCGCGAAGCGCGCGTAGTCGCGCAGCTCCTCGTCCGACACCAGGATGCCCCGCCGCTTGTACTCCTGCTGAAGCACGACATCGGATACCATGTCGTCGAACGCCTGATTCCTGATGCGCTGGCGCTCATCCTCCGTAAGCGTACGGCCGGACTGCTGCTGCGTCTGCTCCACCTGCTGCTCTGCGCGACGCTGCCAGTCGGTATAGAGAATGTCCGTACCATTGACCGACGCAACGGCCGTGGTTGTCGTTACGGGCGCCGAACCCATGAGGCCGGATGTCTGGAACAGCAGGAAACCGCCGACGAATGATATGAGTAGAACCCACATCACGACCTTGGCGGAGCTCCGCATTGTTTGGAGCACGGGGTAGAACTCCTTCGAGCTGCTGGAAAAACATGAGGGGGAAGCAGCAAAAGTTACGCGACGACGAGGGCTAAAATCAAGGGACGCGCGCACTTCTGATTGACTTGTACCACGTGTAGGATACCTTTGATCCTCGCATCCACCTGCCTGCGCGACGCCACCGAGGCTTTGATGGCCAGTACCGCCCGCATTGACGAGTTGAAGAAGAAGTTCGACGAGAATCCGCGGAGGTATTTCGCGCCACTCGCGAATGAGTTTCGGAAGTCGGGTGAGATCGAACAGGCGATCATGATCTGCGAGGAGTTCCTCCCGCAGCAGCCCGCGCACATGAGCGGGCACATCGTCTACGGTCAGGCGCTCTATGAAGCGGGCCGGCTTCCGGAGTCGCGAGCGGTCTTCGAGACCGCGCTCGGACTCGACCCGGAAAACCTGATTGCCCTCCGCCACCTCGGGGACATCGCGCGTGGGCAGCACGATGGCCCGGCCGCACGCACCTGGTACGTGCGCGTGCTGGAAGCAGATCCCAGAAACGAGGAAATCCAGGCGCTCATTGCGGGGCTCGACAGCGAGAGCACGCCGAGTGACTCGCTGCTCGACTTCGATCCGTCCATCACGAGTGCTCACTCGCAGCCCGTGGGGCTGGGCATCGAGATCGAGAAGGAAATACCGCCGATGGAGCGGGAGTGGCCAAGCAAAGTGGCTGCGCGACCGATGATCGATCCTTCCATGGCTGACACGGCACCCGCCGGCGTTCCGCTCATTCCCGCCGCGTCGCTGCCTGCCTCCGCCCTGCTCGACGGCTTCTCGATGCACGGCTTCGATGACACAGCGGACCAGGCGGGTGGTGCGCACCAAGCGCCCCCCGCTGAAGGTCTGGAATCGACCGAGTTCGCGCCGCCGGACGAACACGTGCCCGCCGCCGAGCTCGACGCAACGCTCGAGAGCGGTGTTCCGTCATTCGCGTCGCCGACGCATCGCATCGAAAGTCTCGATGGTCTTCAGGGAAGTGGCGACGATCCGCACGCGTCCCGCGTCGGTGGTGAGCCAACGAGCGCGGGACACGACTTTACCCCGTTGGATATCGACGGCGGGCTGATCATGGCGTCGTCGGGCGACCCGAGCAGTCACACCCCGGTTGAGTCGCCCTCGTCGTTGTCGCGGGACGAGTCTGCCGATGCGTTGATGAACACCGAGCCGAGCGTGGATTCACCGCCCGCGCCGCCGGTCGAAGACGCGCGCGGCGGGGAATCAAGGGATGATCTTTCGTTCGATCAGGGCAGCCCAGCCGAAGACGCGGTGCCAACCGAGCTTCCGCCGGCCGTGATCGCTGCCGAGGCGGAGTTGATTGCCGCCGGAGAGTCCCCTGAGCCCGAGTCAGTCGCCGACGACGCGGACGAGCCAGAGTCGGTTTCGCGTCCGCCCTTTGTCACCGAGACCATGGCCGAGTTGTATCTCGCGCAAGGTTTCAGGGAGCAGGCGCTGGCGGTCTACTCGGACCTGCTCTCCGCCAGTCCGCACGACCAGCGTCTCGCTGACGTTGTCGCCTCGCTGACGCCTGCTGCGGCAGAGGAAGATGCAGGCCCGAATGTGCGCGATTTCCTCGCGCGTATTGCGAACCGGCGCCCCGGCAACGGTGCGGCGGCGCTCGAGCCGCCGGCGTATGACGATTTTGCGGACGAAGCCAGCGCCACCCCCGAGCTTGCGGCCGTCGACGAGGAAGAGTTCGAGATTCCGCGTTCAGAACCCGTCCCCGTTTTCGCGAACGACGTCGACGAGGTGCCTCTGGCCGCCGAACGCATGGCTGCGCTGCATCAGCCAGACGGCTCGATCGACGCGCTCTTCGGAAATCGGGGCGCGGGCACGTCGGAGGATTCTGCCGCCGCTGCATTGGCGCAGGCCTTCGGCGGGGGGTCGGATATCGCGGCACCGCCGCCCATCGTCGGCCGACCGGCGCACGCTGCAAAAGGTGAGCTTTCGCTCGACAGCGTCTTCCGCGATGGAGCTGGACGCGCCCCGCGGACGTCGCAGAGCTTCTCCTTCGATCAGTTCTTTGCTGGCGGCGAAGATCGAACGGGGCGGACATCGCCGCCGCGCGGAGTGGCGATGCCCCTCGAAGCACAGGACGCGCCCGCAGAGCGTGGCGCGGACGATATCGAGCAGTTCAATTCGTGGCTCCAAGGGTTGAAGCAGCGGTGAGGATCGCCGTCCTCAACGGGCCGAACCTCAATCTGCTCGGATTGCGCGAGCCCGAGATCTACGGCAGCACGACCCTCGCCCAGGTCGAGAATGAGCTCTCCATCGTCGCACGCGAGCTCGGGGTGTCCATCGAATGTTCGCAGGTGAATGGCGAAGGCGCGATGATCGACATCATCCACGGCTTGCGCGGCCGCGTCGAAGGGGCGGTGGTCAACTTCGGGGCCTATTCTCACACCAGCCTGGCCCTGCGCGATGCGCTCGTGGCGGTGAACATCCCCTACGTCGAGGTTCACGTCACGAACGTGTATGCGCGCGAGCCTGAGCGGCATCACTCCATGATCGCCGCGGCCGCCATCGGCGTCGTGGTGGGGCTGGGCACCCTCGGTTATGAGCTGGCGCTCCGCGGCCTCGTCGGCAAGCTCGGCGTCGCGAGCCCCGCTCCATGACCGACCAGCGGCGCGCGCGCATCGCGGCGCTCGTGGATGGCCTCACCGCGGCGCACCTCGATGGCTTGCTCCTGACCGGGCTCTCCAACATCCGGTACCTCACGGGGTTCTCGGGCTCGAGTGCGCTTCTCGTCGTGACGCCGCGCGACGTCGTGTTCATCACGGACTTCCGCTACCAGACGCAAGTGGTCGACGAGCTCGGCGACATCGCCCGGATCTCGATTGAAGCATCGAGCTTGTGGACAGGGCTCTGGCAGCAGTTGACGACGTTGAGCTCCGTTCGGGTGCTCGGGTTCGAAACGGCGCACATCCAGCACCGGGATTTTCAGCGGCTCGTCGAATCGGGTGCACGATGGCAGTGGCGGCCGACCGTCGATCTCGTCGAGACACTGCGCGAGCGGAAGGACGAAGGTGAAATCGCGCTCATTGCGGAGGCGGCAAATGTCGCCACGCGGGCGCTGGAGCGAACGCTTCCGGAAGTTGCGCCCGGCATGACGGAGTTGCAGGTCGCCGGCGTGCTCGAGCGCGCGCTACGCGATGAGGGCAGCGAAGGATTTCCGTTTCCGACCATTATCGCGAGCGGGCCACGCTCCGCGCTACCGCACGCCCGTTCCTCGACAAGGGCGATCCAGAATGGCGATTTTCTCCTCATGGACTTTGGGGCAGAAGTGGCCGGCTATTGTTCGGACCTCACGCGCACGGTGGTCGTCGGGAAGGCGAGCAAGGAGCATCGGGCGGTCTACGATGTCGTGCGGGTCGCGAACGAACGGGCGTCTGGCGGCGTCCGCGCGGGAATGACTGGCCGGGATGCCGACGCCATCGCGAGACAGTACATTGAGCGGGCGGGTTACGGGGAGTTGTTCGGGCACAGCCTGGGTCACGGGATCGGGCTCGAGGTGCACGAGTCGCCGCGACTGGCCAAGACCGCCGACAATGCACTTCCGGAGAATGCCGTGGTGACGATTGAGCCGGGTGTGTATCGGCCCGGGTGGGGCGGGGTTCGAATCGAGGATGACGTGGTCCTCGGCGCGGACGGCCCGCAGATTCTGACGCATTTTCCGCGCGAGCTCCTGGAGCTCGGCTGAGCGCCATGATGGATCGCGGCGCGCCTTCCAATGAGCCTATGATCGACCTACGCTACGTCAAGAAGCTTATCGACATACTCGACGAATCGACGGTGGACTCCATCGAGATCTCGTCGGACAAGGGCATGAAGATCCGTATCTCCAAGAGCCCGACTGGTCGCGGCGCCATGCAGGTTGCCCAGCCCACCATGCTGGCGCCAATGATGGCACCGCAGGCAGCACTCCCCGCGGGCCGCCTCACGCCGTCCGAGGGCATCCAGGCTGTCGACGAGCCACGCGTTGAAGCAAAGACCGCGGCCGGCAGCGAGGTGAAGTCGCCGATGGTCGGCACCTACTATGGCGCGCCTGAGCCGGGTGCCAAGCCGTATGTCACCATCGGATCGCGTGTCTCCAAGGGCCAAACCCTCTGCATCATCGAGGCGATGAAGATCATGAACGAGATCGAAAGCGAAGTCGCGGGCGTCGTCACGGAGGTGCTGGCCTCGGATGCGCAGCCCGTTGAATACGGCCAGGCGCTCTTCCGCATCGATTCGCATGGGTAACCAGGACGCGACGACGGAGGTCGCGGCCGGCGGGCTGCCCGCCGGGAGCGGGTTCAATTTCAAGACAGTCTTGCAACAGCTCGTCCAGCGCGGCGCGTCCGACCTGCACCTGAAGGTAGGGCGTCCCCCCACGCTGCGCCTGCACGGTGAGCTCGTGTCGCTGGACCTGCCGGCGCTGCGTCCCGAAGACCTGAAGGCGCTCGCAGAGCAGCTGATGACGCCGCGCCAGGTGAAGGAGTTCACGGACAACAAGGAATGTGACTTCGCCATCGGCGTGCCCGGCATCGGGCGCTTTCGCTGCAACGTGTACCAGCAGCGCGGGTCGCTCTGCTATGCCATGCGCGCCATTCCATACCAGGCGCGGACGCTCGATGAGCTGAACCTGCCGAAGGTGCTCGAGGAGATCGCATTGCGGCCACGAGGGCTGGTGCTCGTCACCGGCATCACGGGCTCGGGGAAGAGCACCGCGCTGGCGGCGATGATCCAGCACCTCAATGAGCATCGGCACGCGAATGTGATCACGATCGAGGATCCCATCGAGTTCCTCCACCGTGACATCAACTGCCACATCAACCAGCGCGAGGTCGGCACGGACACGGCGACCTTTGCACAGGCGCTGCGACGGGTGCTGCGACAGGATCCGGACGTCATCCTGATCGGCGAGATCCGCGACCTGGAAACGCTCGACACCGCGCTCAAGGCCGCCGACACGGGGCATCTCGTGTTCAGCACCCTGCACACCACGGATGCGACACAGACGATCAATCGCGTACTGTCGTTCTACCCGCCGCACCAGCAGGCCGAGGTGCGTTTCTCGCTGGCGAGTGCGCTGCAGGCGGTGGTGTCCATGCGACTCGTGCCCCGCGCGGACAAGCCGGGGCGCATTCCCGCGTGCGAGGTGCTGATCAACACACAGACGGTGCGGGACCAGATCCGCGACATGGACAAGACGCTCAACATCCCGGACCTGATCCGCGAAGGTACCGTGCAGTACGGCATGCAGAGCTTCGACCAGTCGATCATGGGGTGGTACTCACAGGGAGTCATCTCCTACGAGAACGCCGTGTTTTTCGCGACGAGCCCCAGCGAGTTTGCCCTGCGAGTCCAGGGC
>JALYVY010000405.1 GCA_030852985.1 Gemmatimonadota bacterium
GAACTCGTCTACTCCCGAGACGGTAACGCGGCCTGATTCAACGGCGATCTCTCCGTCGAAGACCGATTCGCTCGCTGGCAGGGGATCAACCCTCGCGTCGTAGAACGAAATCTGCGTCTCGCCATCCGCTGACGTGAGCGTGTGGATGACCACGCAGGAGTCCGTCGATTCGACGACCTGCTCGCCGTCGCCCGAGGGAATCTCGGCAATCGAGCTGTCCATGACGAAGCACATCGAGTTCGACAGTCGAACTTTCTTCGAAGCCTTCATTCGCTTCTCCTTAGCGCATTCGCGGCGTCCATCGCAGCTTTGCCCTGCTCAACGCTGCATTTTTTGCAGTGGGGGAAAAGCCTCTGCAACGCTTCCTTGAAGTTGAGTGACGAGACCGGCTGATGGTCGGGTTAACTGGGCCTCGCCGCGCGCGCTCGATTATTCATCGCGCGCGCGTCGAGGCACCGGCGCTATTTTCCGTCGAGAGCATTTCCAAGATGTTCTTGGCGAGCGTCTTGACGAGATCCCGGACGAATTGGGGACTTGCTCCCCCCGCCCCGTCGTTCCACGCACGGTTGATGCTGTGGCTCCGACACCGTGTTCCATTGCGATGGTTCGGGTAAAGCGGTGCAACGCGTGCGGCGAAGTCGTGCTTCGACGAGTAACCCAAAGCACTTCCGAGCCGCCGCCCCCTCAGGAGCGAGAGGCGCTCGCGGGCCATGCCGCGAGCTGTTGGCCTCGGTAGCGACCATGTCACGGAGTCGATTCCTACGCCCTAGCGTTCGGGACCAGCCCAGAAACATCGACGACGCGGTCGCAGCGATCCGTACCCCCTTTCTCGACGCTCTGGCGGCTTCGCCGGCCGTCAAGCGTGCGGTTGTGGACGGTCGCGGCGAAGCGTGGCACCCCATCGCGCTATGCGGCCCTCTCCCGTCGTCTTCGCATTGATTCTGAGCGCGTGCGGCGGACGGGTCGTCGAGCAGGATTGTCCCGACGCTGAGGCATGCGCCTCGCCGACGACCCTGGCGAGCGTGGAGGTCTCGCCGGAGCTCGCGCCGGTCGTAGGTCGTTGGAACAGCGATCCGGATCCGGAGTGGCGACACAGCATTCTGAAGACGATCTACTTTCGCGCCGATCATCGCTATGGAAACGCAGGATCGTCGCTCGATACAGGTCCCCTCCTGTGTTCGGACGATGGCGAGTTCACCTTCGACGGGACGACCGTGGTCACTCGAACGACGCTCGTAGGTGAGCCGGGCACCGTTCCGCCGGTGGGCACGGAAATGCGATTCCGCGTGACGAACAGCGGGCGCACCTTGGAGCGGCTGCCGCCAGACGGCGTGTCCGCGCAGGACACCACGTTTCACCGGGTCGACACGGCACCCTCGCACTACTGCGAGCCGCCGACCACCATCCACTGAGCCCGGCGGCTAAGGCCGCGTCCCCGTCTCCATGAACTCGCACCACTGGTGCTTCCGCTGGTCCGCTGCGCTGTCGCGCACGAAAGAGGAAGGGTGCGATGTGATAACCCGATCGAGCTCGCCGTCCTGACCAGGGATGCAGGCGAATGCCTCGGCGGCGGCGGCTTCGAGCATCTCGACGTGCTCACGTTCGTTCATGTAGCCATCGGGCGCAGCCGCTGAGGCAGGCAAGGGGCGCCAGGTCAGAGCGGAGAGGCGCTCCGCGGCGGCAGGCGCGCGAAACGGCGTCACGAGCTCGAACATGATCGGAAGCACGCTCGCATCCGTGGCGACGTTGCGACCGTCCTCGAGCCGCCAGTTTCGTTCGATACGCGAAAGGAACGCATCGAGGATCGCTGCCGAATCGCGTGCTGCCGCGAGCTGTTCGCGGATGTACCCCGTTTGAGCGTCGGTCGACACCATCACGAACGCGATGAAGTCATCCACGGACGCCTCGGTGAGAGGCACCGGCGTAGGCGGCGGACGCGAGCCTGGGCGCGGCGGCGCGGGCGCTGCGCCCGACGTCGGCGTGAGCGGCTCCGACGGAGACGCTACCGACGAGCCTGAGCACGCCAGCACCCCCGTGACGGCGAGCAGCGCCCCGATGTGAAGCCAGCCCGCCATCAGAACGGCCTCGGCTCGCCAATTTTCCAGGGCGGCGGATGGACGAACGCGTGGCGAAGCTGCACGTTGCCAAAAGCCTCGGCGTTGACGACGATCGGCTTGGGCACGTCCGGCAGATGCTCCTCCGCGAGATCAGCGATGAACTCCACGGCCACTTGATTTGGCGAATGAAACGCGTCGCCGGCATATGTGTAGAGCTGTCCGAAATTGAATCGGCCCGAGCCATGAAAGTAGTAGTGGTCGCACTTTCGCTCGCCCGTTTCCGGACAAATTGCGTGCGAAGCGAGCCGATCAAATCCGTTCTTGTGCTGCCAGTGGTGCCAGGCCTCGTGCAGCATCGCGAAGGCGCGATCGAGGACCGAATCGGTTCCAACGTCGTTGCTGAACACGGGGCAGTGATAGTTCGTCCGGTCCCGCGCCGCGAATCGGCCCGCCTCCGTCGTCGCGCCAGCAAACGGGTTCGGCGGCGCCCCCTGCTGGATGATTCGGAGGTAGAACGGCCCGTGGTACCCGTTATTCGCGGCTTTCGACTCATTCTCGTAGTCCGCAGTAGAATGCCATTGCGGGATGTAATTGTCAGAGAGCGTATAGTTAATTAGATAAACCGCATTGACCATCTTCGCGAAGGGTCGGTTGATGTTGCACGCGTCGAACAGGCCCTCGCCCTGCCACGTGCTGTCGGTCATCTGGTACGCGCTCCACGCCCA
>JALYVY010000182.1 GCA_030852985.1 Gemmatimonadota bacterium
CTCGCAGGAGCCGTCGATCTTCCGCAAGTTGTCCGTGGAAGAGAACATCATGGCGATCCTCGAGACACTGCCGCTGACGGCCGATGAGCGGAAGGCGCGCCTCGAGGTGCTTCTGGGCGAACTCAAGATCGAGCGGTTGCGGAAGAGCAAGGCCTACGCGCTCTCCGGCGGCGAACGGCGACGGCTCGAGATCACGCGTGCGCTCGTCACCGAGCCGAAGTTCATGATGCTCGACGAACCGTTCGCCGGCGTCGATCCGATCGCCGTTCACGACATCCAGACGATCGTCGCCGGCCTGCGCCATCGCGGGATCGGTGTGCTGATCAGCGACCACAACGTCGAGCAGACGCTCGACATCGTGGATCGCGCCTATATCATGTTCGACGGGCAGGTGAAGGTGTCCGGTACGGTGCGAGAGCTCGTCTTCGACGACACGGTGGCCAAGATCTACTTGGGCCCCACTCTCACCGAACGGCTCCGCGCCCGCTTCTCCGCGAAAGACGGGGGGACGCCGTAATGAGACCCGGGCTCAATCAGAGTACGCAGCTCAAGCAGGAGCTGAAGATCAATCCACGCCTGTACCAGGCGATGGACCTGCTGTACATGCCACTGCTCGACCTCCAGAATCACCTGAAGCAGGAGCTCCTCAACAATCCGTTCCTCGACATGATCGAGCCGGACGAAGAGGACGAGGAGGACGGTACCGAGCAGACCGAGGAGGAGAACCCGGAAACCGAGGCGGAGAAGGAAGAAAAGGGCGAGATCGATTGGGAGGAGATCCTGCTCGACGGGTTCGACGCCGGCGGTCGCCGCGAGGAACACGAGGAGCGGGAGTACTACGAGCCCGTTACTGTCGACACGCGCGACCTTGCCGACCACCTGCGAGATCAGGTGTCGCTGCTGGACCTCAACGGTCGCCAGATGTACATGGCGGACGAGTTCATTGGCAACATCAATGAAGACGGCTATCTCGCCTGCGGCCTCGAGAAGATCGTCGAGGGCGTCAACGAGAGCGTACAGAAGGTGGTCGAGGAGTTGGAGCAGGACATCGACGATCTGCGGCTTTACACGATGAACGAGGCCGAGGAGATGCTCTCGATCGTCCAGAGCCTCGATCCGCCAGGCGTGGGCGCCCGCGACCTGCGCGAATGCCTCATGCTGCAGCTGCGCGAGGCGGGACTCGAGCACTCGGTGCCGTTCCGCCTTGTGCGCGACTGCTTCGACGAGCTCATCGCCCATCGCTGGAGCGAAATCTCCAAGCGCTTTGGCATCAGCCCCACCGATGTCCAGAAGGCCGCCGACGAGATCGCAAAGCTCGACCCCAAGCCAGGCCTCGTGTACAGCGACGCCAGCGACAACTACATCATTCCCGACCTCATCGTCGACAAGATCGACGGCAAGTACTTCGTCTTCCTGAACGATGCGAACCTGCCGCGGTTGAAGCTCAGCAAGGCGTACCAGGAGATCGCGCGCGACAAGAAGAAGTTCGACGGAGAGAACAAGGAGTTCATCTCCAACAAGCTGAACTCAGCCAACTGGATGATTCAGGCCATCGAGCAGCGTCGCCAGACGATGCTCAAGGTCATGAACTACATCGTCGAGCGGCAGCGTGAGTTCTTCGAGAAGGGCGTGCAGTTCCTCAAGCCGCTTACGCTCCGCGAAGTCGCGGAAGTCATCAGCATGCACGAGAGCACCGTGAGCCGCGTGACGAACGAAAAGTTCGTACAGACGCCGCGTGGCGTGTTGCCACTGAAGTTCTTCTTCTCGTCCGGCCTGTCCACGACCGCTGGTGAAGACGTCTCGGCGCGCGGTATCAAGGCGCAGATCCAGAAGCTCGTGTCGGAGGAGAATCCGAAGCACCCGCTCACCGATCAGGCCATCGTCAACATCCTGAAGGAGACGGGCGTCCAGATCGCGCGGCGTACTGTCGCGAAGTATCGCGACCAGCTCGGCGTCCTATCCGCTCGGATGCGAAAGCGGGTATGACCACGGACGAACGCGCGCCGGAGATAACGCCGTTCGTCGCTTCGTCGCCTCGGAAGATCGACGTCTCCGTGCTCGTGCCCGCAAAGGACGAAGCGGAGAACTTGCCGCTCTTCATGGAGTTGGCGGCAGAGGCGTTTGCCGCCAATAAGGACACGCACTACGAAGTCGTCGTCATCGACGACGGCTCGGTCGACGACAGCTGGACCGTCCTCGCCGCTCTCCAGCAGCAGTACCCGTTTCTGCGCGCCGTGAAGCACCGGGTCAAGCGTGGCATCGCCGACGCGCTGCGGACGGGCTACCTGAATTCTTCAGGTGATGTCCTCGTGTTCTACCCGGCCGACCTGCAGTTCAAGCCGGAAGACATCCCACGTCTCGTTCGCCCCATCCTCGACGGCAACGCCGACATGGTGACGGGCTTCAAGGAAGGAAAGTACGAGAAAGCGTTCGTCTCCAACATCTACAATGGGCTGAGTCGAGCGCTTTTCAACGTGCCGGTGAAGGACCTCAATTCGGTGAAGGCGTACCGGCGCGCGGTGATGGATGCGCTCCCGGTACGGCCCGACTGGCATCGCTACATGATCGTGATCGCCGCCGCGGAAGGCTTTACGGTCACGGAGATACCCGTTCCGCTGTATCCGCGGAATGCCGGCCGCTCGAAGTTCGGCCTGTCGCGCATTCCCATCGGCGTGCTCGACATGCTGTCGGTCTGGTTCGACCTGAACTTCGGCAAGAAGCCGCTGCTGCTGTTCGGTATGTTAGGGTTCGCGCTCTTCGTGATCGGCTTTCTTGCCGGTTGCATCGCGCTCATTGCCTTGGCCGTGGACAAGGTTGGCTACCGTTGGATCTGGACGCTGATCACCACGTGCCTGATTCTCGGGAGTGTCCTGTTCTCCGCTGGAATCCTCGGCGAACAAATCGCGGGACAGCGTGCCGAAGTGCGTGAGCTCAGGCGGCGACTCGACGAGATGGCGACTCCGGGTTCCACGCGAGACTGACGCATGAACGTCCTGTTCCTGACGCACAATTTTCCCCGTGATGAGGGCGACCCGGCGGGATCATTCATCCTTCGGCTCGCGATTGCACTCGGCGCCGAAGGAGTGCAGGTGCGGGTGGTCGCTCCCGGTGCCAAGGGACTCGCCGCGCACGAGTCGGTGGGTGGCGTTCCGGTCGATCGCTTTCGCTACGCACCTCGGCGCTTCGAGACCCTGGCGTACGGCGGCAACATGGCGGAGCAGGTGCGCGACACCTGGAGTGCACGGTTCACGCTCGTCGGATTCCTCGGCGCAGAGTTCCAGGCGGGCATTCACGCCAAGCGCGAGTTCCACCCTGACCTCGTCCACGCACATTGGTGGTTTCCCAACGGCCTGGCCGCCACGTGGGTGGCAAAAATGGCTGGTGTGCCGCTGGTCACGACGCTCCATGGAACCGATGTGCGCATGGCGCGGAACATCTCTGTGTCGCGCCCCGCATTTCGCCACGTGCTTCAGCAGTCGGCGGCAGTGACCGCCGTCTCACGTTGGCTCGCCGCAGAGGCGCAGTCGATTGTCAGCATCCGTCCGCCAGTCGTGGCGCCGATGCCGGTGGCCACTGAGCTCTTCAAGCCGGGCGCGCGCGGTGAGCGCACCGGGCGGCTCCTTTTCGTGGGCCGGCTCACACCGCAGAAGGGCATTGAGCTGCTGGTCGCTGCGCTCGCGCTGCTTCCGGACGATGTGGGGCTCGACATCGTCGGCGACGGGCCTGACCGCGCCGCACTCGAGCAACGTGCGCGCGAGCTCAATGTCTCCGCTCGAATCCACTTCCACGGCGCGGTCAAGCAGTTCGAGCTTCCTTCCTTTTACCAGCGCGCCGCCGCGCTCGTGGTTCCGTCGTCGGAGGAAGGACTTGGTCTCGTGGCGGTCGAGGCGCAGCTGTGCGAGACGCCCGTGATCGCCTTCGATTCCGGTGGACTGCCGGACGTCGTGCAGCACGACAGGACCGGCGTCCTCGTGAAGGAGCGCACTGCGGAAGCACTCGCGGCGGCGATCGGCGGTGTGCTCGCGCGCGCGGACCGCGGCGCGGCGCTTGGTGAGGCAGGGCGCCTGCACGCGCTCGCGACCTTTGCACCAGAGTCAGTCGCCCGGCGCTACGCGGATATCTACCGGTCCGCCGTTGGAAGCAGCGCAGCGTAGGTCGCTGCTGCGCGCGGGCGGCTGGGTCATCGCCGCCGTCGTGCTGTGGTTTGTTGGGGCGAACCTCGCCCATGGCCTCCGTGAGCTCAGGCAACAGCCCTTGCCGATCGAGCCACGGTGGGCCCTCATCGCGCTGTCCGGTGCCGTATTCCTCATGGCGCACGGCGTCCTCGTCGCGACTTGGCGGATCGTGCTCTCCTGCTGGGATGAGCACCTGCCATTCTGGAGCGCCGCGCGGGTGTGGAGCGTGTCGAACCTCGGGCGCTACGTGCCGGGCAAGATCTGGCAGATCGGCGCGATGGGCGCCATGGCGCGCGAGCTCAACGTGTCCCCCGTGGCGGCATCGGGATCGGCGCTGCTGGGGACTCTCGTCAACATTGCGGCAGGCTTCATCGTTGCCCTCGTGAGCGGCCGAGCGCTGATCCTCACGCGCGTTCCCCCAGCCATGCGTCCGCTCGCGATCGCGGTGGTTGTGGCTGCAGCACTCTCGCTTCTCCTGCTGCCATTCGTCGTCCCGCGACTCGCGCCCATGGCGGGCCGCATCATGCGAAGACCGGTGCAGGCAACCCTTCCCGTGCGCGCCGTCGTCTATTCTCTGGTGGGAAATGTGGTGGCGTGGCTCGTTTACGGACTGGCCTTCGAGATCTTCGTCGCTGGCGTGCTCGGACGCGCGACTGGCGCGTATCCCACGTATCTGGCAGCTTACACGAGCTCGTATCTCATCGGTTACATTTTCCTCTTCGCGCCGGCCGGTGTCGGCTTTCGTGAGACTGCCATGCTGGAGCTCCTTCAGATCGCCGGATTGGCGGCGCATCCCGAAGCGGCATTGGTGACGTTGACATCGCGGATCTGGCTGACGCTGCTCGAGGTCGTGCCGGCCCTGCTTTTCTGGACGCATCATCGGATGCGCCAACGCCTGACGACTCTCGACCGATCGGATGCCCCGAGCTGACACAACTTCCGCGACCCCAGACGTTGCAGCGCCGCGCTTCGCGATGGCCTGGGCAGCGCTTTTCTTCGCGCTCGCGACCCTGGCGCTGGCGTATCCGGCCCTGAGCGGGCAGTTCCTCGTGAATCCGCACAGCGATCAATACATCGCCGGTTTCGGATTTCGCGATTTCGCGGTGCAGTCGCTGCGCAGCGGATTGGGCATTCCGCACTGGAACCCGTACCTGTACGGTGGACTTCCGTACGTCGCCGCCATGCACGGCGACATCTTTTACCCAACGCAGCTTCTCCGGCTGGCCATTGGCACCGATAGGGGGATGACGTGGGGCTTCATCATCCACACGTTCCTCGCGGGCCTTTTTACCTACGGCTTCCTGCGCGCATGGGGGCTCGGCTTTGCCTCCGCGCTCGTTGGCGGAATGTCATATCTCCTTTGCGGCCCCATCGCGTCGTATCCGTCGCCGGGGCATGACGGAAAGCTCTTCGTCAGCGCGCTCCTGCCGCTCTCGCTGTGGATGCTCGTCCGTGGCATGCGCGATGGCAGGAACTGGGCGTGGGGCGCGTTTGCCTTCGTCATCGGACTCGCGACGTTGGCACCGCACCCGCAGCTCATGCAGTACCACCTGCTCACCGCCGGCGCCTTTGCGCTCTTCCTCGCCTTCACCAGCGATACCACGGGAGCAAAGCTCGACCGCAGGACGGCCGTGCGACGGCTGTCCCTTGCACTCGCGGCCGTACTCCTCGGAATGGCCATGGGGGCCATACAGTTTGCGCCGTTGCGTGAGTACGTCGCGTGGTCGCCACGCGCTGGGGGGCACGACTACGCCTACGCGACATCGTACTCGTTTCCGATCGTGGAACTCTTCAATCTCTACCTGCCTCAGTTCACGGGGATGATCGACACCGTGTACTACGGGCCGAACGGGATTCATCTCCACTCCGAGTACATCGGCGGTGCGGTGTTGCTCCTCGCAACGCTGGCCTTTGGCGCCACGACCCGACTCGCCTTTCGGCGTTTCTGGCTCGGCACACTCATCATCTCGCTGCTCTGGATGCTTGGCGGCAGCACGCCGTTCTTCCGGATCGTATACGAGCTCGTGCCGGGCACCAAGTTCTTCCGCGCACCGAGCACCATCATATATGTGTTCGCTTTCGCGTTGAGCGTGCTCGCCGCGATGGGTACCGAGAAGGTGCTCGCCCGAATGGCGAACCAACGCGTGGTGCTTGCGTGGCTGGGCTTTGCAGCGCTCATCGCCCTGTTGGCCAGTGGTGGACTCATTGCGAATGCGTCGTCACCGCTCGCGACCAGCTTCGCCGAGAACATCGTCGCGTCGCGCGGCATGGATCCGGCCGCGGTTCCGCAGATCACGGAGCAGGTGATGTCGGGCAATCGCGGTCCGATACTGCTCGGCGCCTGGCGTGCCTTCCTGTTCACCGGGCTCGCTGCCTTCGCAGTGCTTGGCTACCTGCGTAGCAGGCTTACCGGGCGAGTGCTCACGATCGTGCTTCCGCTCATCGTCGCGGTAGACCTCTGGAGCATCGGTCGCAAGTACTGGCTGTTCACGCCGCCGGCCCGCGTGCAGTTCGCGAGCGACCCCGTCATTCAGTTCCTTCAGAAGGAACGGCAACCGGGGCGCGTGCTCGTGCGGGCGGGCACCAGCGAGGGAATCAGCGACGCCGATCCCTACTTCGGGCGGGACTTGAAGGGGAAGGGCACAGGGTTCATGGTGCACGGCATCCGATCCGTCACCGGGTACCACGGCAATGAGCTCGGTCGTTACGATCAGATAGCGCTGGACAACCAGGGCCAGGTTTCCGAGGCAGTGATGTCGCCTGCGTTCTGGCAGCATGAGAACGTACGGTACCTCTACACGAACCTCGCCGTGACGGACCCGCGGCTGAAGCTCCTCGCTGGTCCGGTCAAGAACTCCGCCGGCTCGACTGCGTACCTTTACGGCTTACCGGGCACCAATCCCTATGCGTGGGTCGCGGCGGGGATGACGAAGGCACCTGACGCCGACGTCTTGCCGGCGGTCCTTGACCCGCGCTTCGATCCACTGCGTCTGGCCGTGTTCAGCGATACCTCCGCTGTCCGGGTCACTCCCGTCTCATCGCTGCCCGCTCCCAGTGACATCACCGCCTCGACGTCGAGCTTTGGGCCGGGCCGAGCCACGATCGCGCTCAGCCAACCGGCAACCGCGGGAGCGGCCCTGGTGGTCTCCGAGAATTATTTTCCGGGATGGACGGCGCTCGTCGATGGCAAGCCGCAACCCACCTTCCGGGCAGATTTCAACCTCATCGGCGTTCCGCTCCCGGCAGGCGCCCGAACAGTCGAGCTCTCGTTTCACGACGCGGCGGTGGATACAGGGAAGGGCATCACGATCGTGGCAGCGCTGCTGGCGGCACTGCTCCTTGGCGGAGGCATGGTGATCGATCGGAGGCGTGTTGCCTGACCAGGCCCTGATCATCGTCCCGACCTACAATGAGCGGGAGAATATCGAGCGATTGATCGAGCGCGCCCTGGCTCAGGATCCGCGGATTGACGTTCTCGTGGTCGACGACGGCTCGCCCGACGGCACCGGCGCAGTCGTCCGCGATATTTCCGCCGTCAACCCGCGCGTGCACCTCTTGCCGCGCGCCGCCAAGATGGGACTCGGCACGGCGTACCTCGCCGGCTTCAAGTGGGCGCTCGAGCGGGACTACGCGTTGATTCTCGAGATGGACGCAGACTTCTCGCACGACCCGATTCATCTGCCGCAGTTCCTGAGTGCGGCGAAGGACGCGGATCTCGTGGTCGGCTCGCGCTACCAGCAGGGGCGAGTCACTGTCGTGAACTGGCCCATCGCGCGCCTGATCCTCAGCTACTGCGCGAACATCTACGCACGGCGCATTACAGGTCTCAAGCTCTGGGATGCGACAGGGGGGTTCAAGTGCTTTCGCCGTGAGGTGCTCGCCGCCATCGACCTCGATGACGTGCGTTCCAACGGATATGCATTCCAGATCGAGATGAGCTTTCGCGCATGGCGAAAGGGTTTTCGCATTGTCGAGATCCCCATCGTGTTCGTCGACCGCTCTGAGGGAACGAGCAAGATGTCGTTCAACATCCAGCGCGAGGCGTTCTGGATGGTGTGGCGCCTGCGCTGGTGGGCGATCATCGGCACACTCTGAGGGCGGCAATGCTTCCAGGCGGCCGTACGTTCTACAAGATGAGTGGCTCCGGGAACGACTTCGTGGTCGTGAACGCCACGACCGACTCGGCTGCGGCGCTCATGCAACCCAACGCGGTCCAAGCGGTTTGCGCGCGTGCCACCGGCATCGGCGCCGACGGCCTGGTCATCCTGGAGCCGTCCGCTTCTGCCGCCTACCGCATGACGTACCTCAACAGCGACGGGTCCCGTGCGGACCTATGCGGCAACGCTACACTCTGTTCGGCCCGTCTGGCTTCCGAGCTTGGCCTGTTGCCCGCCAACCAGTTTCAGATCGAGACGGATGCGGGAGTACTGGAAGCGAGACTCCTCCCGAAGGGCCCCGAGATCGACTTGCCAGTAGTCCAGGACGTCCGCCACAATCTGCCGTTTCGGCTGGAGCGTGGTGAGCGCGCTATTGGATTTGCGCTGGCGGGCGTGCCACATCTTGTGGTTCGCGTTGACGACGTCAGCAGCGTCGATGTGGTTGGCCGCGGCCGTCCGCTGCGTAATGACCCGTCTCTGGAGCATGGGGCGAATGTGAACTTCGTCTCGCGGGAGTCGGACGACGAATGGCGCGTGCGCACGTTTGAGCGTGGCGTGGAGGGGGAGACGCTGGCATGCGGTACTGGAGCGGTCGCTACGGCAATTCTTCTGGCGGAGGCGGGCGAGGTCACGGATTCCGTCGAGCTCACGACTCGGTCCGGCCGCGCGCTTCGCGTTCGGTTGCGACGGATCGCCGAGGCTTGGTATCCGTCGCTCTCTGGCGAAGCGCGCATCGTCTTCGAGGGGCGTTTCGGCGAGATATAGGTTTCTCCGCCATACAAGCGACACTGCGCTCTCCGACATTCCAGCGATTGTGCCCACCGAGCGGGGAGTCAATACCAGTGCATATATTACATGAAGTGGCACTCGCATATCATTGCATGGCAAGGACATACGGATGGTTGGAGAGGGGCACGAGATCGGTTGTCAACACTTTCCCACAGGAGTAAGTTTACATAATACATCTTATACGAATCTTAAAATGCACTTCAACGGCGCACTGAGTTGATGCTGTCGCATTCCCTATTCACTTCAGGCCTTGATGCACGCATCTGCTGAAGCCGAATGCGCGCGAAGAATTTTCAAGGTCACGCGTAGCTAGATGGCCCCAAGCGTTTAAAGAAA
>JALYVY010000183.1 GCA_030852985.1 Gemmatimonadota bacterium
TCCACTCCTCGATGCTCAGCGCCGCGCCGGAAAAGCGAGACTGGCAGGGGTAAGTCAATCCTCCAATAAAGTCCGTCTCGGTGAATTCGCTCAGGGTGACAGGCACGACGGCCCCGTCGTAAAGTGACAGTCGATACGAGCCGATCAGTGCCGCCGGTCCCGTCACGTCGGCGGAGCACGAGACAGCAACGAGCGCGATCGTGATTGCGCCCAGGGCTCTTGCCGATCGACGTAAGAAAGAGGACATCCGCTCCGTTGCAGGCTGTGCGGAGAGCAACCTGGCCATCGAGCCTGCCCAAGTCAACATGTTACGGCTCATGGATTTCCCGCGCGGTGTCCGCGATCTTCCGGTAGGTCGAAGAGAACAGCGAGGAGTGCATGGCGCGCGCGAAACGCACGGGCGGGGGAACTGGATCGCACCGGGTAAAGCAGCTGCTTGTTGCAGCGGGCGTCCTGGCCGCACTCGTCTTTGCGGTGCAGGGCGGTGAGTACGGCACGCGCGACCTCATGCGCCAGCGCACGCGCCGAGCGGGTCTCGTGGCGAGCATAGACTCATTGCAGCACATCGTCGACTCGCTCAAGCGGTACAAGACTCGCGTCGAGACCGATCCTGCGTTGCAGGAGCGCATCGCGCGCGAGGAGTTCGGCCTCGTGCGTGGGGAGAAGGAGCTGTTGTATCGCTTCGCCGACCCGGTGCCTCAGTAATCCCTATGCGCGTCGACTACGCCGAGTTGCGCGAGACCCTTCGGCGGATCCTGGTCGACGTCGGCATGTCGGCCGAGCGGGCGGAGCTGAGCAGTCGCCTGTATGCGGATGCAAGCGCGGATGGCGTGCCCTCGCACGGGCTGAATCGCTTCCTCCCTTTCATCTCGGCCGTTCGACGCGGGCTTGTGGACGTCAACGTGATGCCCGAATGCGTGGCGAGCTTTGGTGGGCTCGAGCGGTGGGACGGAAAACGCGGTTCGGGCAACCTCAATGCGCATCACTGCATGGCGCGCGCAATCGAGCTCGCACGCAGTCACGGCATCGGTGCGGTCGCGCTCGCGCAGACCAATCACTGGATGCGCGGTGGCGCGTTCGGCTGGCAGGCTGCGGACGCCGGCATGATCGGCATCTGCTGGGCCAACACGTTGCCGAACGTGCCGCCCTGGGGGGCGACCGTCGCGCGCATCGGCAACAATCCGCTCATCATCGCGGTGCCGCGGGTCGGCGGTCATGTCGTGCTCGACATGGCGATGTCGCAGTTCTCCTATGGTGCGCTCGCCGTGGCTCGCCTGCGGGGCGCGGAGCTTCCCGTCGACGGAGGCTATGACGCCGAGGGCAACTTGACGCGTGCGCCGGCCGCGATTGAAGCAACGGGCCGGCTGCTGCCCATGGGATTCTGGAAGGGCTCCGGACTCGCCATCGTGCTCGACATGATTGCGGCGCTGCTGTCCGGCGGTCGCGCGACGCACGAGATCACGGGCGGTCCGGCGGATGAGACGGGGCAGTCGCAGGTGTTCGTCGCTATCGAGCCCACATTTGGCGGGGGCGTACCGGATATCGCGGCGTCCATCGATCGGATCGTCGACGATCTGCACCTGGCCGGTGAGGAAGTGCGATATCCCGGCGAGCGTACGCTGGAAACGCGGCGGCGAAGCATGGCAGAGGGTGTCGAGGTGGAACCGTCCATCTGGGCTGACGTATGCGCCACGTTGGGACACCGATGAAGGGCGCCACTGCTGCGAGCCTTTTCGACGGACCGGGAGCGGTCCGCGCGCTCTGCCGAGCATTCGACTGGGCCGCAACGCCGCTGGGTGCGGTGGAGAGTTGGCCCGCGAGCCTCCGCACCGCTGCGGCCATCGTGACACACTCGTCGTTCCCCATGATCCTCGTTTGGGGGCCCGACCTCGTGCAGGTCTACAACGACGCCTACGTCCCGTTCATCGGCGTCAAGCATCCCGAGGCGTTAGGCGCTCCCACGCACGAGACGTGGCCCGACATCCGTCATTTCCAGGAACCCATTTTCCAACGCGTGTTTCGCGGTGAGACGGCGACCCTCATGGAGGCGCCCTACCTGCTCGACCGCGGCCGGAACGGCGAAGTCGAGGAGGTCTATTTCGATGCCGGTTTCGCACCCGTGCCGCAGGAGGACGGCAGCATCGGCGGCTCGCTCAGCACGCTGCTCGATGTGACCGACCGCGTGCACGGTCGCCTCGCCCAGTCCGATCGCGAGCGGCTCATGCAGGAGCTCGCGACAGAGCGTCAGCGACTCATTGCGGCCCAAGCCGTGGCCAAGGTCGGGAGCTGGCAGACCAACTTCGCCACCATGGAAGTCGTGTGGTCGGACGAGACGTATCACATCTTCGGTCTCGACCCGAACACCTTTGCGTCGACACACCAGGCCTTTCTCGACCGCATCCATCCGGACGACGCCGCCATGGTCGATGGCGCATTCCGCGAGTCGTTTCATACGCGCGACGTCAGCACGGTGGAGCATCGCGTCCTTCTCGCCGACGGCACGGTCAAGCACGTGGAGGAACGCTGGACGACGTACGTGGACGATCAAGGCACGCCGACGCGCGCCGTCGGCACGTGCCAGGACCTCACGACCCGTTGGGTGGCGGATGACGAGCGACGGCAATTGGCCGTGGCGCTACAGCACCTGAGCGACGAGGCTGTCGCGATCATCGACGAGGCGGGACACGTGCACTACGCCAACGGCACCCATGCCCGCATCTTTGGGTACGACCCGCTCGACGTGGGATCACTCGTCGTGGATGACCTCATGCCCGACGACGACGCGCGCGCCGAGTTGCGGGCGATCCTGCGTGAAGCGCGAGGCGGCCGGAGCTGGTCCGGCCTGGTGCGCCGTCGTCGCGTTGATGATGGCCGTGTCGTCGAGATCGACATGACCGTCGGCGTGATTCCCGGGAGCGGGCCCACGCGATTCTTCGGCATCATGCGCGACGCCACCGTCCGCCTCGCGCGCGAGCAGCACCTGCGCCGCGTGGAGCGCGTGGCAGGGCTGGGCACGCTGATCGCGGGCGTTGCCCACGAGCTCAATAACCCCCTCAGCGCCATCCTCGGCTTCGCGCAACTCATGCTCGACGCGCCTCGGCCCGCGGAGGAGCGCGAGGATCTCGAGACCATCGTGCGCGAGGCGCAGCGCATGGCGAAAATCGTGGCCGACCTGCGGCTCGTCGCGCGCAATACGCAGGCAGGCACGCAGTTCCAGCCCGTGCAGCTGAACGAGCTGGTGCAACACCTGTTGAAGACGCGCGCGTATTCGCTCAGCACCCGGAACATCGCCGTGGAGACAGACCTCGCCGACGACCTGCCCGACGTCCTCGCGGACCGCGCGCAGATAGAGCAAGTGGTGCTCAACCTCATCGTGAACGCCGAGCAGGCCATGGAAGATTCGGCGATCGACCTTCCGCGCCTGACCGTCCGCACGCGCGCGACCGCGACACGGTGCATCCTGAGCGTCATCGACAACGGAGTAGGAATCTCGCGCGAGACGGTCGATCGCATCTTCGACCCGTTCTTCACCACGAAGGCCCAGGGCGACGGCACGGGACTCGGCCTCTCACTCGCGCAGAGTATCATCACGGAGCATCGGGGCGAGATCCACGTGGACACCAGTCCGGGCCAGGGCGCGGCGTTTCATGTCGACCTGCCCGTCGCGCCTCAGGCGCACCACGAGCCCGACCGCGACGCGCTCACGCCCAGCAACAGCACGCCTGGCGCGGTGGGAACGCTCCGGGTGTTGCTCGTGGACGACGAGCCTGCGGTGCGGCGCGTCGTCGCGCGCCAGCTCGAGCGTCGGGGGCACGCGGTGGACCAGGTGGCCGAGGGCGGGCAGGCCCTTGTGCGATTGCATGCTGCGGAACCGCCCTATGATGTCATGGTGTGCGACGTCCGCATGCCGGGCGTGGGCGGCATCGAGTTGCTCAGGCATCTCCGGGAGCACGACGCAGCGATAGTGCGGCGCGTGGTCTTCCTCACGGGCGACATCGGGAGCGCCGAGTCGAGGCGTCTGGTGGAGGAGTTGAAGGTGCCCGTTCTGGAGAAGCCAGCGGGGCTGGCGCAGATCGTGGAGCAGGTGGAGCGACTGGGCGCGGCCCCGCGTGGTGAGGTGTTGGAATCTTGACTTGAGTGCGCGCGTGACTAGGTTTGTAGGACTGACGCGGGGTGGAGCAGCCTGGTAGCTCGTCGGGCTCATAACCCGAAGGTCGCGGGTTCAAATCCCGCCCCCGCTATGAACGACACAACTGGCCGGTCCCGAGGGGCCGGTCGAGTTGTTTTACAGAGTGAGGGTTGAGATATTGGGAGCTTCCTGGGCAGTTGAGGCGCGATGCGCAACGCCGGGAAGTGTAGCGGGGCAGGGTAGCTCAGCTGGTTAGAGCACGGCACTCATAATGCCGGGGTCGCGGGTTCGAGTCCCGCCCCTGCTATTACGGCAAGGCCCGACGTCTCCGAACAGGAGGCGACGGAGAGCGGCGGGTTTCTGCGGCGGACGTCAAGCGGACCAAGGCACTCGCAGAATGAACGAGGCCAGGATCATCATCATCGCCGGCCCCAATGGCGCCGGAAAATCGACCCTGGCGCAAGAACTCCTGCCGGGAGAGGCCGGGTTCCTCACCTTCGTCAACGCCGACTTGATTGCCGCAGGACTCTCACCGTTTGCGCCGGAACTCGCGGCCTTGCGTGCGGGGCGAATCATGCTCCACGAGATACGGCGCCATGTTCGGAGCAACGAGAGCTTTGCGTTCGAGCGCGCTCGCCGGCAAACGCTACACGCATGATCCCCGAGTGGCAGCGCGCAGGCTTCACCGTCGAATTGATTTTCCTGAGGTTGCCCTCACGCTGACATGGCAGTGGCGCGCGTTGCGGCACGAGTGGCGCAAGGCGGACATCGGGTGGCCGAGGAAGTCTTACGCCGCCGCTTTAGGCAAGGCGGTCCAACTTCGAAGCACTCTATCGCACGCTCGTGGATTCGTGGCAGCTTTACGATACCTCGGGCGAGCAGGCGGTTCTCGTTGACCAAGGAGGCGAATCATGACTCCAAACGCCCGTCGAAGATGGTCAAGGGCACGACCATCGCCGGCGTGCAGTCGGCGTTGCGCCGTGCGGGCGAACGCGCGCGCGAGCTCGCGGCTCGCACGCAAACGCCGCTGGTGATCTATTGCGACGGCAAGATTGAAATGCGCATGGTGACGAACCCGGCGAAGCCGAAGTGAACCTTCCCGCGACTGTCGGAGACTCAGTCAGCTGAGTGCTCCAGCAGAAACCGGAGTGGTGACGAGTCGATCAAGTTGATCCCCCGAGAAGAGAACAGCTGAACAGGAAGCAACTCGAGATGGCATGCGCCCGGACCGGGCGCGTGCCGTCACCCGTGCCTACTTCTTTCCAGCGGCCAGCTTCTCGGCGCGATCGAGGTGCTTCTGCAGCTCGGGGATCGACTTCCCGATGAGCGCCTTCACCTGCGGGTTCTTCGCGGCGCCGCGCATCGCGGTGGCGTCCTTGATGTCGTCCTTGTGCTCCTCGACTTCATGGTTCACGAACACCGTGTCGCACGCCGGGCCCCTGGTCAGGCCATGCAGGCGCGCCCGCATGTGCGACGTGCCCAGCGAGTTCTGTCGCCCGCCGGCACGGCGGGAGTGATGGACAGCTTCGTCGCGAGCGCGATGGTTTCTTTCAGGCCCTTCGCGTGATCCGACACCAGCTGCTCGGCGTAGGCCTTCACCCCCGGATCCGTCGCTATCGTCTTCGCCACACCGGCGAGCACGACGTCGGCCTTAGGGCGAACGCCAGGGTGCCGAGGCACGACGACAGACCGCACCGTACCAAACCAGTGCCGGTTTGGGCCTCGCGAACTCCACGCAGAAGACCATCAAGGTATCGAAGCGGTAGGTCGCTTGCGCTGAGGCGTCGCGGACGCAGCCTGGGCCAGTCAACGCCCTCGACCCTTAGACGATCACCGATGCTGCCGCGCTGCGTAGCGACTAATTGCCATAGGTAGAATGACCTATGGTGTCGAACGCGGCGCTACATGAGTTTGCGGTCGCTGATCGACTTCCGCTTCACGAGTGTACTGGGCATGCCGCTCCAGCACTGGGCACTCGTCCCACCGTTCTCGCGCCCCCAAGCCGTCATGCGCCGCTCATCGTCCCTCCGTCCGGGCCTGTTTCTTAGTGTAGTTGTTATCCTCGGCCTCGGCTGCGGGGGAGCGGAGTCGATAATCACTCCGATCCCTACCTCGCCAGTGCCGAGCGCGCTGGCTGCCGCGGAAGGCAACGCGCAGACGGATACCGTGGCGCGCGTCCTTCGTGACTCGCTCGCGGTCCGTGTCACGGATGCCACGGGCAACGGGCTCGCCAACGCGACGGTCGCGTGGAGCGTCACGAGCGGGGGCGGCAGCATCGCGGGTGCGGCGCGCACGGGCGCGAGCGGCATCGCGCGGGCATCCTGGACCCTCGGGCAAAGCGCGGGCGCGCAAACGGTCAGCGTCTCGGCGACCGGCACCACGCGCACGCAAAGCTTCACGGCCACGGCGATCAACGAGCGGCCGTCTCGCATCGTGGCAGTGCCGGACTCGCTGCTGTTCGACGCGGTTGGCGACTCGACACGGCCGACGATCACCGTGCGCGACCGGTTCGGCAACACCGTCACCAACGCCGTGCTCCGGTACGTGGGCGACACGACCGTCGTGCGCGTTGGCGCCAGCGGCTTCGCGCGCGCCACCGGCAGCGGCCGGGTGCTGCTCGCCGTGGCGGCAGATACTGCGACGCTTGCCCTTCCCGTGCGCGTCGACCCGTTGATCGCCGCGCTATCACTATCAACACCACCCGCCTGCTTCGCGGCGCTCGGCGACACGCTCAATGTGGTTGCGACAGCGCGAGACCGGAACAGCCAAGTGGTCCCGGGCACGACGGTGGCGTGGTCGTCGCGCGACACGACGATTGTCAGCGCAAGCCTGGCGGGACTGCTGCGTGCGCGGCGGAACGGCACCACGTGGCTCATCGCTCGCGCGAGCACAGCGCGCAGCACCGTGACCGACTCGGTCCGCACCTGCGTGACGCAGGCGATCGCACGCGTCGATGCGGCGCCGCGTTCCGGCACGATCAACGCGCTCGGGCGCAGACTCACCCTCACGGCGCAGGCGTACGACCGCACCGGAAACCTCGTATCGGGCGCGGTGCTCGCGTGGTCCAGCCTCGACACCGCAATCGCCCGCATCGACAGCGCCGGCGTGGTGACCGCCCGTGCCACCGGCACCGCGCGCCTGCGCGTGACGGCCGGTGCGGCAGCCGACAGCGCGAGTATCGTCGTGCGTCAGGTGGCGGCACGCCTCACCGTCGCACCGCACGCGGATACACTCACGGCAGGCGCCACGCGCACTTACGCCGTAACACTCACCGATTCGGCCGACGTTCCAATGCCGACCTCCACCGTCCGGTGGACTTCGGGTGACGTCGCGATCGCCACAGTCGACTCCCTCGCGGGCACGGTGCGCGGCGTCGCCGAGGGTCGCGTGACGCTCACGGCCCGCGCTGGGCCGAGCGTGCGGGACACGGTGTCGCTCACTGTCCGGCCCATGCCGATCGCGTCGGTCGTGATCACTCCAGACAGCGCGGCACTCGCCATCGGCGACACGCTCCCTTTCACGGCTGCCGCGCTCGACGCGGGGGGCCGCGTGCTCGCGGGTCGCAGCATTGCCTGGACCTCGCTTGATACCGCGCTGGTGTCGACGTCGACCCAGGGCGTCGTGACGGCGCGCGCCGTGGGGCGCGCGCGCCTCGTCGCGGCGAGCGAAGGCCGAGCCGACACTGCCGCGGTCGTCGTGAGCGATCGCGTTGTGGGCTCGGTGAAAGTCAGCCCCGACTCGATGACGATCGACGCCGGCCAGGCCGGCAGCTTCACCGCCGTCGTGCGCGATGATCGCGGCGCCGTCATCATGCGCTCCCTCACGTGGACGACGCGCGACAGCACGGTGGCGACCGTGGCATCGAACGGCACGGTGACGGGCCGGCGCGGAGGCGCGGTTCGTATCGTGGCCATGACGGGCGCCCGGTCCGACAGCGGATTGGTGCGCGTGCGAGATAACGTCGTCACCCGCGTGGTCCTGAGCCCGGACAGCGCGTCCGCCTCGCTTGGCGACACGGTCCGCTTCACGACGTCCGCCTTCGCAACGGGCGGCACCCCAGTGACCGGGCGCAACGTTGCGTGGGCCAGCCTCGACACCAGCATCGTGCGGACTTCATCGGCCGGCGTGGTAACGACGATCGCGTTCGGTCGCGGACGCATCACGGCGACCATTGACGGCGCGAGCGACACCGCCGCGGTGGTCGTCTCCGGGAGACCGGTCGCGACGCTCGTGATGAGTCCCGATACGCTGCGGCTAGCGGCCCGCGACACTGCGGTGCTGAGCGTGGTACTTCGTGATGACCGCGGGACGAGCCTCTCCGGACGGCCGTTGGCGTTCGCGAGCCAGGACACCGCGATCGTCACGGTGGGCGTGGGCGGAATCGTGCGCGCCCTGAAGGCGGGCACGGTGCAGGTCACCGCGACGAGCGAGGGGAAGGCTGATACCAGCACGGTGGTCGTCGGCGCGGTAGCCGTCGCCCGCGTGGTCATCTCACCCGACTCGGCATTCGCCTATCTCGGTAGCGCAGTGCAGCTGGGCGCAGTCGCGCGGTCAGCGCAGGGCGACACGCTCGCGGGACGGACGGTGGCCTGGACCAGTATGGACAGCACCGTCGCGACCGTGAGTGCGACGGGTCTCGTGACCACGCGCGCGCTGGGTCGTGCGCGCATCGTCGCGACGGTCAGCGGGGTGGCCGACACCGCCGCGGTGATTGTCCGGTCTGCGGTGAGCCGCGTCGCCGTAATGCCCGACACCGCGAGCCTCGGGGCGGTTGGCCAGACCCGGAGCTTCAGCGCGATCGCCTACGACACGCTCGGTACCGTGATCACCGGCACTTCCTTCACGTGGCGCACTGCAAACCCGCTTGTCGCCACGCTCGACGTCGCCACTGGGGCGAGCGTGACCGCGACGGCGCGCGGCGACGGCGTCACCGGCGTAGTCGCGGAGTTCCAGGGAACGTCCGGCACCGCGACGTTGCGCGTGGGCCAGTTTGCCACGCGCATCGATGCGTCGCCGGACACCGTGTTCATCGCGGTGAACGGACAGACGACCCTGCGCGCCGTGGTGTATGACGCCAACGGCCAGGTCATGCCGACTGCAACGCCATACTGGAAGGCATTGAACGGGTTCGTGACGGTGGACTCGGTGACGGGCCTTGTGCGCGGCGTGAGCCTTGGCTCGGCGCGAGTGGTGGCAAAGGTTGGCGCCGTTACTTCCGACTCCGTGCTGGTGGTCGTCACCAACACCGCGCCCGCGTCGCTCTCCTTTGGGGCACGCTCGTTCACTGTCGGTCGCTTCGCGAGCATCTCGGTGC
>JALYVY010000184.1 GCA_030852985.1 Gemmatimonadota bacterium
CGCCAGAGATCTGCCGCAAGTCGTACGTGCATCCGCTCATCGTCGCCCGCTACGTCGATGAGGGGGAAACGATTGTCTTGCCAAAGCAGCACGTGCCGGACGCCGACGTGTACGCGCATTCGCCCGAGGAGCGAGCGCTGATTCGTTTTCTCGATGCACATTTTCCAGAACGCCGCAAGCGCGCACGCGCCAAGGCCGCGTAGCCGTCGTTGGCCGCGCCGCGTCCGGCGGACTAGCTTCACCGGCCGTGACGTCTCCCTTCGTGGTGTCAAGGCAGCAGCGTAGAACGTGGCTTCTGATCGCCGCGATCCTGCTGGCTGCGATCGTGCCGCTGTTGCCCACGCTGCGCGCGGCATTCATCTACGATGACACGACCATCATCCGCGACAATCCGGTGCTTCGCGGCTGGGGCTCGCTGTTGCACGTGTGGTCAACGCCGTATTGGTCCACGGACGGTGGAGAAGCGCTTGGCCTCTACCGGCCGGTGCAGCAAGCGCTCCTTGCCCTCGTGTGGAACGTGGGGCGAGGCTCCGCATTCCTTTTTCACTGTTATGCGATCCTGCTCGCGGGTCTCACCGCACTTGCAGTGTGGTGGATGCTGCGACGTGGTGTCGGTGGTATGGCCGCCGTGGTCTCCGCACTGTGGTTCGCGACCCATCCCCTGCATGTGGAAGCAATCGCGAGCGTCGCCAATACATCGGAGCTCGTGGTAGTGCTGTGCACGATCGGCCTGGTGATTCTCCTGAGGCGGCGAGTGGCGACGCTTGCCACTGCGTCACCGGCCACGTCGTCCAATGAAATCGCGAGAACGTTCTGTATCGGCGCACTGGCCGCAGGTGCAATCGGCGCCAAGGAATCTGGGCTGCTCGCGATACCGGTGGCGATCCTCACCGTGTGGGGTTGGAGTCAGGCCGATCACGGGGCTGCCTCACTGCGCCGCGTTGTGCTGGACAATGCGCGCGGCCTCGCGGTCGCGGTTGCGTGCGTCGTGGCCGTGCTGCTCGCGCGAGTCGCGGTGCTTGGCGCTCCCGTTTCCACGCGGAGTATCGCTGCGCAGGGGCTTGGCGGAATGACGGCCGCCGAGCGTATCGTGACGATGATGTCGCTGTGGCCGCGGATCGCGCGGATGATCCTGTTACCGTCGTCGCTGTCGCCGTACTACGGCCCGACCTTCATCCCTGAGCATGTGGTGGGACTTGCGGTGTTGAGTGGTGTCGTGGCGCTGGCGCTGCTGGCACTCGCCGTCGTCATCGCTCGGCGCGGAGACACGCGTCCACTCGTTGCGATCGGCTGGATTGTCCTGACCTATCTACCAGCCTCCAACCTGCTTTCAGCAACCGGACAACTGATCTCCGACCGCACGCTCTTTGGCGCGACGGTTGGCGCAGCACTCGCCATCGCGTGGGCGATCGATCGCCTATCACCATTCGGGCGTCGAATTGCGACGAGCCTCATGGTCCTCCTCCTTGCTGGCAACGCGATCGAGGGTGCGCACTACGCGGTGGCGTGGACGAGTCATCGGGCGCTGTGGACGCGCATGATCGAGGTCGCACCAGCGGAACATCTCGGCTACAAGTTGCTCGGCATTGACGCGAGGGCGCGCGGCGATACGGGTCGTGCCGTCGCCCTTCTCGAGCGCGCCTTCGCCATGGCGCCGAGCGATCGACAGACGCGGTTCGAACTCGGTCAGGCGCAGTATGTAACGGGCCGATATCGCGCCGCCGTGACGACACTCAGTCCGCTCATGTTGAACGCCGATGCACGATCGGAGCGCGGGTTCGTCGCGCTCTTCCTGGATGCCGTCGGGCGCAGTGGAGGTCCTGAAGCGGTGGTGCGTGCCGCGACGCCGCTGGTGCACTCACCGTCGGCGCCGGTTGCCGCGCTGTTCCTGGGAATAGCGCAGGAACAGATGGGCAACCGGGTGGCGGCCGAGTCCGCGTATGTGGCTGGGTTACGCCGCAGCGCCGGAGATTCGGCGCTGACGGCGCGCTACCTCGCGCTCCACCCCGAGCACGTGCACCAGTGATGTTCGCGGCTACTTCGTGGGCTTCGCCGCGGGCAACAGGGTAAAGCGCGCGTAGTGATCCTTCTGGAGATACAGCCGGGCCGCATCGCGCAACTGCTCGCGCGTGAGTGCGCTCACGAGCGCCGGCTTTCGCAGGAAGTCACGCTGGTCGCGGCCGTCCTCGTCGGCATCCATCATCGATGACAGCCACGCCCCGTTCTGCTTCAGGGCCGTCTCGTGCGCGCGCAGCGGCAGCTCGCGAATCTTCGTCATGTTCGAGTCCGTCACGACGCCAGCCTTGATACTGTCCATCACGGCGAAAACTTCCGCCGTGAGCTCATCCACGCGCTCCGGTGCACTGCCAAAGGAGACGTTGACCTCGTACCGCTGCGTGGGGATGTTGTGGCAGGAGGCGTCGACGCTGACACCGTACGTTCCACCCTTGTCTTCGCGCAGCGCTTCGCGGAGACGGATGTCGAGCAAGTCGCGCAGGCCGCTCAACACGACGCGATTTTCATAGCTGTAGGAGCAAGCGCCGGTGAACACCAGCTCTGTCTGCGCCTTCGCCTCGATGCCCATGCGCACCGTGCGCTCAACAACGCCGGGGGGCGCATGGATGCCGACGTCACGTGCCTTCTCGTTGCGATGCAACGACGGCAGCGCCGCCAGGTAGCGCTCCACCAGGGGACGAATGGAATCCGGTGTGAAGCTTCCGACAAAGAAGAAGGTGAAGCCGCTCGCGTCGGCGAAACGATCCTTCTGAATCTCCAGGGCGTGGCGAATGTTCACGGAGTCGAGCAGCGCGGGCGACATCAACTTCACGCGCGGGTTGTGCTGTGACATCGTGGCGGTGACGGTGTCGCCGAACACGGACTCTGGAGTGTTGCGCTGGTTGGCGAGCATGCTGCGCATCTGGTTCTTCCACGCGAGCCAGGCGGTGGAATCCGCGCGCGGTTGCGTCATGCGCAGCCAGGTGAGCTGGAAGAGCGTCTCGAGATCCTTCGCCGAGGCGGAGCCGCGCAGCAGTTCACCGTTGTCGCCGAGCTGTCCGCCGACACCGACGCGCTTTCCCGTGAGCTTCTTGCCGAGCGTGATCTCGTTGAAGGCGCCCAGGCCGCTCACCGAGACGAGCACGCTGCCGAGGTCCGCGTCGATGACGTCGCGATCGGGGAGCAGCGACTCGCCGCCCGGGCTCTGCGCGCCAAAGAGCACTTCGTCTGCCTTGAAGTCGGTGGGCTTCAGCAGGACACGCGCCCCGTTCGAAAGCTTCCACTCGATGATGTCGGTGCCCTCGAGCGTACGTTCGGCCACGACCTTTCCCGGTGAAGGAAGGGTCGCCAGCAATGGCGAGTCCGATGTCGAATCCACGTACGCGGCGAGGGTGGCCGTGCGGGCGCGGTCGAACACCGCAAGCATCTCTGCTTTCGTGGGTACCTTGATGTCCGCTTTGTTCGGTGCGGCCACGAGCACGACGCGATTGCTGTCAGTAAATGTGCTGCGCGCCAGCGCGTTGACGTCCGCCAGGGTGATGGTCGGCAGCAACTGCTTCGCAAGCGCCTGTCGGTTCTCGATGCCCAGGATTGGCGAGCCTTCGAGTGCCGCACCGACATACGCGCCGGCGAATACCGCCGAATTGGTCTTCGCGCGCTCGGCGTACGCCTGCTCGAGCGAACGGAGATAGTTGGTGCGAAGCCGGTCGAGCTCTGACTGGGTGAATCCAAACTTCGCGATGCGCTCCGCTTCGGAGAGCAGCGCCTCCGCAGCCTGGGTGAAGTCGCTTCCCTTCACGGCCGCGTCGAGTTGATAGGCGTCGCGGGTGCGGACGAACTCCCCGCGACCGGATCCGGCATAGGCGAATGGCGCATCGGGTTGCTGCGCGGCTTCGGCGAAGCGCGCGTTGACCATGCCATCGTACATCGATTCCACGTAGTCTCGGCGAAGATCGGCCACCGTCCTGGTGCTGTCCTTTGGTTTCAGCCAGAGCAGCGACACAGACGAGCTGGGGTATTCCTTGTCTGTCTCGATGGAGACGAGCGTCTCGCCATGGCTCGGCACCTTCGCATACGTGCGCGGCTTGGGCGCGACGGCCTTGGGAATCCGACCGAAGCGCTCGCGAATGCTCGCCTCCATCTCGGTCAGGTCGAAATCACCGACGGCCACGACCGTCATCAGGTCGGGGCGATACCAGTCATGGTAGAACTGCTCGGCGAGCTTGGGCGCGAAGTGCTCGAGGTTTTCCTTCGTGCCGATCGGCAAACGCTTCGCGTACAGCGATCCCTGCAGCATGACCGGAAACTGCTTGTTCTGCACACGCGTCTCGGCGCTCAGTCCCGTGCGCCACTCCTCGATCACGACGCCGCGCTCCTTCTGAAGCTCCTTGGGATTGAATGACAGCGCGTGCGCCCAGTCCTCCATGATGTCGAGGGCCGTGTTGACGAGGCGCGCAGTGTCGGTGGGGATCTGCAGCTGGTAGACCGTTTCGTCGAACGAGGTGGACGCGTTCAGGTCCGCGCCGAAGCGCATGCCAACGCGTTCCAGGAAGTTCACGATGTCACTCTTCGGGAAGCGCGCGGTGCCGTTGAACGCCATGTGCTCGACGAAATGCGCCAGACCGCGTTGCGCATCTGTCTCGAGAATCGAACCGGCATTCACCACCAACCGAAGCTCCGCTCGCTTTTCGGGCTTGGCATTGCGACGCAGGATGTATTTCAGCCCATTCGGCAATGTGCCGCGGTGCACAGCGGTGTCGACGGGAAGTCGCGTCGTGCGGTCCTGTGCCTGGATCGCCGAGGGAGCAGCGAGCAGGGCGAAGGCGGCGAGCGTGAAGAGTGAACGCATGGGATCGAGGTATTGTGTCGGAAGGGGCAGCCGCCGTGCTCGGCGAGCCGTGACCGCGACGCTAAGTTTACCGCATGACGCCCGTGGAAGCAGTGCGCTGGTCAGCGCGCGGAGATGCTGTGGACATCATCGACCAGCGGCGCTTGCCGACCAAGCTCGTGCGCCGTGAGCTGAGGTCGGCGGATGATGTTTGCGACGCCATCGCTACACTCGCGGTGCGTGGCGCCCCAGCCATCGGGATTGCGGGTGCGATGGGTCTCGTCGTGGCGCTGGCGGATCGTGTGGAAACCGATCGTGCGGAGTTTCTGGCCGCGGTAAGGGACGTGGGTGCGCGAATCGGCAGCGTGCGTCCCACTGCCGTCAACCTCCCATGGGCGATGCAGCGCATGCGCCGCGTGGCAGATACTACCAGCGGCAACGCGCGTTTGATCCACGCTGCGCTCACGGCGGAAGCGACCCGGATTCTCGATGAGGATCGCATCATGTGCCGGCGCATTGGCGAGCATGGCCTCGTACTGCTGCCGCAGTCGCCACGCATCCTCACCCACTGCAACGCCGGCGCCCTGGCGACCGGCGGCATTGGAACGGCTCTCGCGCCCATCTATCTGGCGGCAGAGCAGGGCAGAACGGTGCAGGTCTACGCCGACGAAACGCGTCCGCTGCTGCAAGGTAGCCGCCTCACGGCGTGGGAGCTCGCGCAGGCCGGCATTCCGGTGACTGTGCTTGCCGATAACATGGCCGCCTCGCTCATGCGGTCCGGTGCGGTCGACCTCGTCATCGTGGGAGCCGATAGGATCGCGGTCAATGGCGACGTCGCGAACAAGACAGGGACGTACGCGCTCGCGCTCGCCGCGCGACATCACAGCATTCCGTTCTATGTCGCGGCACCATGGTCGACGGTCGATCCGGGGACGGCTACCGGCGATGACATCGAAATCGAGCAGCGTGGGGCCGATGAGTTGACGACGTGGCATGGAGCGCCGATCGCGCCCAGTGCAGCGTCCGTGTACAACCCCGCATTCGACGTCACGCCCGCCGCGCTCATCTCTGCCATCATCACCGATCGTGGCGTGGCGCGCCCGACCTACAATTTCGACACGGACCGGCACGCGCCGACTGCTGGAGTGTAGGAGGAGCGATGCCCAGGACACCCACACCGCGCCAACTCGCCACTGCCCTCGATGATCATCGAGAACGCCTGGCTGCGTGTCGGCGGTGCGTGAATGCACCTGACGTCGTGCCGATCGTCTCCCTCGCCCGCGCGCCGCGCGCGATGCTGGTCGGTCAGGCGCCAGGACAGACCGAGCGCGGCGGCGGCCGTCCTTTCGCCGGTCGCGCCGGAACAACGCTCTTCAAGTGGCTGCACGTCGCCGGCCTCGATGAGGACAGCGCTCGGCGGTTCTTCTATATATCCGCCATCACCCGCTGCTATCCTGGTCCACATGCGGGTGGCCGAGGAGACCGGGTGCCATCGCCGGCGGAGCGTGAGCGGTGCGGCGATTGGCTCGACGACGAGCTACGGATCATCCGTCCCCGGCTCATTATTCCGGTCGGTCGACTGGCGATCGAGCGGTTTGTGGGCGTCCAGGCGCTGAGCGATGTTGTCGGCCGCGAGCACGAGGTGCACCATCAGGGCGGAGCCAGCATCGTCATTCCACTGCCTCATCCCAGCGGCGCGAGCAGCTGGATTCATCAGCCAGGTCATATGGATCTCCTTCACCAGTCGCTCGCGTTGCTCTCGGTTCATGTGAGCGCGTTGGGCATACGCTCACGGAGTGTCGCCTGATGCATCGTTTCTGGCTCGTCTTCACGCTCATGCAGGAAGGGCACTCCTCCGATCAGTGGTTTGCCGGAGACAAGCTGCAGCACTTCTTCACCTCGGCGTTCGTGCAGAGCATGTCGTACGGCGCGCTGCGAACGGCCGGTCTGGGGCACGGCACGGCTCTGGCGGGGGCTACGGTGACAACGGCAACCGTGGGGGTGGCGAAGGAGGTGCACGACCTCCATGTCAAGAACGAGTTCAGCTATCGCGACCTCACGTGGGATGCCGCAGGTACCGGTGCGGCGACGATCCTGCTCGTTCGCACGCGGCGCGACTGATGGCTCGTAGGGGAAACGCCGAGCCTGCCGTCAAGCCCCGGACGTTATATTGGTGGGGCAACTTCCTTCTGATCCGAGCACCGTCAGCATGACATCCGCTCGAACGAAATTCCTCATCGGTGGCGCGCTCGTCCTCGGGACGGCCGGGTACCTCATGGCGACGTCCATCACGGACACCGGCATGTACTACCTCACGCCCACCGAGCTCTCGACCAAGCTCACCGCAGATCCAACCTTCCGGAACACCGGTGTGAAGATCGGCGCCCGCGTGGTACCCGGTTCGATCAACCGGATTCCCGGCGGCAAGGAATACGCATTCAACGTGACGGACGGCGCCAAGGGATTTCCCGTCGTCTACCGCGGCATCGCGCCCGACACGTTCACCGATGGTGTGGATGTGGTGGTCGAGGGCCGCATGGGTGAAGACGGCACCTTCCACGCGACGACCCTGCTGGCGAAGTGCGCGTCGCGCTACGAGAACGCACCGGGCGGAGCGCCTGGCGAGAAGTACAAGCAGACGCCGGGATACAAGGCTGGAGCACGCGCGTGATCCTCGTCGGCGAGCTGTCGCTGTGGGTTGCACTGCTGATGGCCATCTGGGCTGCGGTGACGTCGTTCGCCGGCGGCACGATGGGCCGCGAAGACCTCATCACGAGCGGGCGTCGGGGACTCTACATCACCACGCTGATGGTGATTCTTGCCTCGCTCGGACTGTGGACCGCCCTCCTGACCCATGATTTTTCGCTGAGCTACGTCGCCGGTCACACGAGCGCCAACATGCCACGTGTGTACATCTTCACGGCGTTCTGGGGCGGACAGGCGGGCTCGATGCTCTTCTGGGCGCTCATCCTCTCCTGCTATTCGTCGATCGCCATCGCCACGTCGCGCGAGAAGGCGCGTGAGCTCGCGCCCTTTGCCTGCGGCACGCTCGCGCTGATTCTCGTCTTCTTCATCGCGACGACCTGCTTCAAGGCCAACCCGTACGACCGGCTCGCGTTCGTCCCCGCCGACGGCAAGGGGATGAATCCGCAGCTCCAGAACCCCGGCATGGCCATCCACCCGCCGAATCTCTACCTCGGCTACGTGGCCACGGCCATTCCGTTCGCGTTCGCGATCGCCGCGCTCATCACGCGCAAGCTCGATGCCTCGTGGCTGCTCGTCGTACGACGCTGGTCGCTCATCTCCTGGTTCTTCCTCACCGTCGGCATCACGCTCGGCATGTGGTGGGCGTACGTCGAGCTGGGCTGGAGCGGCTACTGGGCCTGGGATCCTGTCGAGAATGCCTCGTTCCTGCCATGGCTGACGGGGACTGCGTTCCTGCACTCCATCATGATTCAGGAGAAGCGGGGCATGCTGCGAAAGTGGAATGTCGTGCTCGTCGTCACGACCTTCCTGCTCGCCATCTTCGGCACATTCATCACGCGCAGCGGCGTCATCGAGAGCGTGCACTCGTTTGCGCAGTCGCCGGTCGGCACGTGGTTCGGCACGTTCTTCTTCGTATCGACTGGCGCGACGATCTACTTCGTCGCGACGCGATTGAAGGACCTCGAGGCGACCGCGGTGCTCGAGAGCATGGTGAGCCGAGAGGCGGCGTTCCTCTACAACAATCTCGTGTTGGTGGGCATCGCGTTCTCCGTCTTATGGGGCACGCTCTTCCCGATCCTCTCCGAATGGGTTCGCGGAACGAAGATCACGGTGGGTCCGCCCTTCTTCAACACGGTGAACATCCCGCTCGGCCTGCTGCTCCTGGCGCTCACTGGCATTGGACCGCTCATCGCGTGGCGCAAGGCGTCGACGTCGAACCTGCGGCGCCAGTTCATATTCCCCACGGCGTCGGGCGTTTTCGTTGGAGTGCTGTTGCTCGCGCTTGGCATGCGCAATGTGCACGCGCTTATCGCGTACACGCTCGCGGGCTTCGTCGCAGGAACGATCGGTCAGGAGTTCTACAAGGGCATTGGCGCGCGCCGTTCCATTCATGGCGAGTCGCTCCCGACCGCCGTTGTCCGTCTCATCGCGCGAAATCGTCGTCGCTACGGCGGATACATCGTGCATGCCGGCATCGTCATCCTGTTTTGTGCGTTCGCCGGCCTCGCGTTCAAGAAGGATCACGACGTCCAGATCAAGGCGGGTGAAACGAAGTCGCTCGTCGATCCACTCGGCCATCGCTGGCGTTTTGTGAGCCAGGGTATCTCGACCTCTGAAACGCTGAATCGCTTCGTCACCGGGATTGGCCTTGAAGTCTTTCGCGACGATGTGCGCCTCGGCATCCTGACCAGCGAGAAGCGCCAGTATTTCGACAGCCAGAAGAACCCGCAATTCGAGCCGAGCACCGAGGTGGGCATTCGGACGTCGGCGATGCTGGACCTGTACGTCGTGCTTGCTGGCGTGCGCGACGACACTGCCGAATTGCGCATCAGCTTCAATCCGCTGGTGGTCTGGGTGTGGATCGGCGGAATGGTGATGGCGATTGGTGGGTTGATCGTCATGTGGCCGCAGGC
>JALYVY010000185.1:0-2141 GCA_030852985.1 Gemmatimonadota bacterium
GGGCACGGAGCGCAATGTGGACGGCGAGCAGCGCATCACCGCGCTCGTCATCGACCGCGACGGAACGAGGCTCGGCTTCCAGGACAAGGTGCAGCTCGACCCGTCCGAGGAGAGCCTCTACCTGCCGGGGTCCGAGCGAAGGGTCTTCACGGTTGGACCGCTGACGTTTGGTGTGGTGATCTGCCACGAGGGTTGGCGCTATCCGGAGACGGTGCGCTGGGCGGCGCGACGCGGCGCGCAGGTGGTCTTTCATCCGCACTTCAGTGAGGCGGAGCCCGGCTCCTATCGACCGACGACGTTCGCCGATCCTCTCAACACGTTTCACGAGCGTGCGATGCTGTGTCGAGCGGCCGAGAATACGGTCTATTTCGCGAGCGTGAACTGCGCGAGTGAAGGTTCACCGACGACATCGGCCATCGCAGCGCCGGAAGGGACGCTCCTGGCGTGGCAACCGTATGGGGTCGACGGCCTGCTCGTGGCGGACATCGACATCGAAGCCGCAACGGGGTTCCTCGCGCTACGCTGCAGGTCTACCTGATAGGGACCGAGTAAACACGAGGACGTGTCCATGCCGATTCGTCTGGAAGCCCTTGCGTCCGGGTTTGGCACATGGCATAATTAATTAGGCCATTTGCCGAGGTGCACCATGAGCGCTGCCACTGTTGCCGAAGCCCTGGGCGGATATCAAGTCCTGAGGACGCAGGTGCGTACGGACTTCGACCTCGCCGCAGCGGCGAGGGCGGGCCTCGCGTCCAGCGCCGCGAGTCGGCTCGTCGAGAGCGGATTGCTCAAGGCCGACGAGCTTTACGAGCTGGTCATTCCTCGCCGAACGTTCGACCGTCGCCTGGAAACGAAGCAGCCGCTCACCATCACGGAGTCGGACAGGCTCCTGCGTACCACGCGCGTGATCGTGCGGGCCGGCGAGGCGCTGGGTAGCGGCGAGAAGGCAGCCGTCTGGCTTCGTACGGCGAATCGGGCGCTTCGTGGAGCGACGCCGATTTCAATGCTCGAAACCGATATCGGTGCGCGCATGGTCGAGCAAACGCTCGGACGGATCGAGCATGGAGTGGATAGCTGAGGGGCTGACCACCATGATCGTGTGGCGGATCACCCGCGCCGCCCATCAGGCGCTGTATGGCGAAGGCGCTCGACTGTATGGCGGCCGCTGGAACAGCGCGGGGCGAGCGGTCGTCTATTCGTCCGCTTCGCTCTCGCTCGCTGCCCTCGAGTATCTCGTCCATGTCGAGCCACTGCTTGCGCCGAGTGATCTGGTGGCGATGGAGATCGCGATGCCGGACGACATGGGACTCGGCGCCGAAGTGGAGGCGGAGCAATTTCCGGTTGGAGACTGGCGGCAGTATCCTGCTCCCGAATGGCAAGCGGAGCTGGGCGATACGTGGATAGAGGACGGAACGTTCCTGTGGCTTGCGGTGCCGTCGGCGGTGATTCCAGGGGAATACAACGTGCTGGTGAATCCGCGTCACGCGAGAATGAGTGACGTTCGGGCGGCATCCACGCGGCAGTTCTCGTTCGATGGCCGCCTCGGTTAGTCGACTACGTCTCTTCAAGCGCCAGCCTGGAACAGCAACTGACTATTGGACGCGTCCTCACGCGTGCCAGCCGGCGTCAGAATCCTCTACTACTGTCACCACGCGACCACCAACAGATTTGCACGAATCAGTCGAATGACTGCGTTGGTCGTTGGGCGGAACCAGTGATGAATGCAAGTTCCCAAAGCATCGCTGTTGCTACGAACCACATACGTTCTATTCAACCGATTCGCCTTGATCAGTTGGTGGTAGCGGTCGTTCGCCGCTCGAGCATTGGGACGACGTCGTGAATCATTTGGAAGCGTATCCCATGCAGTTGTCGTTGCAGTTCAAGAACTGTCACCCTCTTCGTCACATCCCCAATGCCGATCATTCGTCCAAGCATTTACGTCGTCGCCATCGCCATCGGTGCAACCGCCTGTCAAGCGAAGACCGATGCGCCAGGCGCAACGTCGTCAGTCGCAACAGTCCCCGCTGAAGCCATTGCCGCGATGGACACCGGCACCATCATGCAGCACATCCGTGTGCTCGCCGCCGACTCACTCATGGGACGCCAGCCCGGCACGCCCGGCGAGGACAAGAGCGTCGCGT
>JALYVY010000185.1:2151-7638 GCA_030852985.1 Gemmatimonadota bacterium
CCGACGGCACCTACATCCAGAAAGGGCCGCTTGTCGGCATCACCGTGAAGGGCACGCCGTCGATGACGTTCGCCAAGGGCGCCACGAAGAAGACGCTCAAGTGGCGCGACGACTACGTCGCATGGACGAAGCATGTTGCACCTTCGGCCGCGCTGAACAACAGCGAGCTTGTGTTCGTTGGCTACGGAGTGGAAGCGCCCGAGTTCAAGTGGGATGACTTCAAGGGCGTCGACGTCTCAGGCAAGACGCTCGTCATGCTCGTGAATGATCCACCGCTCGCCGACACGTCGCAGTTCGGTGGCAAGCGCATGACGTACTACGGTCGCTGGACCTACAAGTACGAGCAGGGCATGAAGCACAAGGCCGCCGGTGTGCTGCTCGTGCACCAGACCGACCGCGCGGGTTACCCATTCGCGGTCGTACAGGGCAAGACCGCCGAGCAGTTCGATCTCGTCACGCCGGACAAGAACATGAGCCGCGCGGCGGTGGAAGGCTGGATCACTGAGGATCAGGCGAAGGCGCTGTTCACCATGGCGGGCCAGAACTTCGACACGCTGGTTGCCCGCGCCGCCACGCCGGCATTCACGCCAGTGCCGCTCGGTGTCACCGCCACGGTGAAGATCGACAACACGCTCCGTACGATCGACTCACGCAATGTCGTCGGGAAGCTCGAGGGCAGCGATCCCGCCTTGAAGGACGAGTACGTGATCTACACCGCGCACTGGGATCACTTCGGCATCGGTGAGAAGGTCGACGGCGACAGCATCTACAACGGGGCACTCGACAACGCGAGCGGCGTGGCGGGGCTGATCACGCTGGCCAAGGGCTTCGCGGCGCTGAAGACGCCGCCGAAGCGCTCCATCCTCTTCCTCTCCGTCACCGGCGAGGAGCAAGGGCTGCTCGGCTCGGAGTATTACGCGGTTACACCGATCTATCCGCTCGCGAAGACCGCGGCGAACATCAACATGGACGAACTGAATCAATGGGGGCCAACGTCGGACCTGACGGTGATTGGCTTGGGGAATTCAGAGCTCGACGACTACGCGACCGCGGCCGCCGCGGAGCAGAAGCGCACGCTCAAGCCGGACGCCGAGCCGGAGAAGGGTTTCTACTATCGCTCCGATCACTTCAACTTCGCGAAGGTCGGTGTGCCCGCGTTCGATCCCGAGGCGGGAACGGATTACGTCGGCAAGGCGAGCGGATTCGGCATGGCCATGCGGGACTCATTCACCACGAACGACTACCACAAGCCGTCGGACCAGATCAAGCCGGGCTGGAACATGTCGGGCGCGGTGCAGGACCTCGACCTCTTCCTGACGATGGGGTACCGGATCGCCAATGCGGCTAAACTGCCTGAGTGGCGCCCGGGCAATGAGTTTCGCGCGGCGCGGGAGAAGTCGATGAAGCCCTGACGGTTGGCGGGGCGGCGGCAGAGCGACTGCAATGCGCCCCGCGGCTCCACCGGAAATCAGGCCGCAGGTGTTCAGGCCTCGGCCCCAGAATACAGGAAGGCAAGGGGGTGTAACTCACAGCGCAATGCACCGTGAAGTACACCCCCTTTAGCTCCTGTATTCTGGGGCTTACGCCTGAACACCTGGGGGCCTGATCGCCGGTTCTGGTTTCAGGTTCGAGTTGCAGCGCCCTTAGCCAGGTAATTCGCGCCTTTAGTGGCTGACCGTCGCGCCTACGAGCAGCCCGATGGCTCCGAGCGTTGTCTGCGCCGCGTTGAGTCCGAGCTTGAAGTCCTTGTCGGTGTACGTGGAGAAGACGTCCGTCACCTGGTGCCACTGTGGGTCCCATCCCGCGCCGACCTCGCGTCCGCGCTCGTTCTCGCGCAGGCTGATGGCGGGCACGATGTCCTGGAACGGCGCGCTGTCGGTGTTCGTCATGTGTGGCCCGACGGCGGCCGGGTAATCGGTCGCGTACTTCTCGTTCGCCGTATGAAAGAACCACGCAAGCTTCTGCGATTCGGTAGCCATCTTCGACGCGGACTGGAACTCGATGTTGACGTCGGCTTCCGGGCGCTGCTCCGGGCTCATCGTTCCGTCAGGGCGCGGCATGCCGTGGTCGAACATCATCATGTCGTGCTGGATCATGCCGAGCCACTTCGGCTCGGGATACTTGCCTGAGCCGGCTGGACTTTCCTTCCCCTGAAGTGCTTCACGCTGCGCGACGTAGGCGCGGGCGCCGTTGAGTCCAGTCTCTTCGTTGTTCCACAGCGCAAAGCGAATGGAGCGATCGGTCTTCACGTCGGGCATGCTCATGATGCGCGCGATCTCCATGACAAGCGCGGTGCCGGATCCGTCGTCGTTCGCGGCTTCGCCCCAGCCGTGGCCGTCCATGTGCGCGCCGATGATGTACATCTCGTCGGGGTGCGTGCTGCCGACCTTCGTACAGTAGACCTCCTGCCGCATGCCGGGCTTCGTGGGCTGCATGTTCAGCGCGCGGAGCGCGAGATCTTTCTGCGCGAGCGAGTCCGTGTTGACGCCGGTGCGTGTGCGCATGCCACGCATGCGTCCTCCACCCTGCGCGCTTCCGAACGCGGCGCCTTGTGCGCGTGCAGCCATGGCGGCGGCTCGTCCTGCGCTATCCAGTGGCGACGCTCCGCCGGCGACGGCGGGCTCGAAGTCGTACGTGATGCGCTCGACGTTGGCGCAGCCGTAGCTCTTGAGCTGCGTCTCGATCCACGTCACCGCATTGGCGTTGCGGTCGGTGCCCTGGCGGCGATCACCGAATTGCGTGAGGCCCTTGATGGTCGCCTTGTACCGCGCGAGGTCGAGCCGCGACGCGAGGATCTGCACGGGATCATTCGCGGCGGGCCGCTGAAGCATGGCCGGCGCCTGCGCACCGACGTGAGTCGCGGCGAGCGCAAGGGCGGACACGAACAGGGCGTTGGCAGTTTTTCTCATCGGTCCGGCGAAAGGAATGAGTGGTTGGCGCACTGAATGTAGTCTGGGGCATGTATTCCAATTCTGCCATGCGGTGGTGCGCGCATATCAGCGAACAGCCGGCGGCGCGGGCGAGATCACGTCGCGCACCACGCGACCGCCCACCAGGGTCATCACGCTCGTCGTCGCCGGCAGTGCGGCCGGCGCGACCGTGAAGATGTCCTGCGAAAGGACGGCGATGTCAGCCAGCATCCCCGGCGCGAGCGTGCCTTTCTCACGCTCCATGAACTCGGCGTAGGCCGCACCGCGCGTATACACCGAGACCGCCTGCTCGCGGGTAATCGTCTCCGATGTCGTGCCCGGCCTGCTGGACACCGCCTGCATCATGTTGAAGAACGGATTGCGCAGCATATCGGACCCGTAGGCGAGCGGGATACCGGCCGCCAACCATGTGCGTATCGGTGAGCCCGGCCGTGGCTGGGCAATCACGACCCCGAGCCGGACCGCCTTGCCGACGAGCGGCCCCACAATACCCCGGGCATGCTCCAGGCGCACCCGTTTGGCGCGCCACACGGAGTCGGGCGCCAGTGATTCCATGAGCGCGAGTACGACCGCGGGCGTGCTGTCACCCACGACATGCAGAAGCAGCTGCGCCGCACCGGGCTTCAGCGCGTCCGCGAGAATCGCTCGGATGGTGTCGACCGGGAAATCGAGTCGGCCAAAGTTGCTGGAAGAACCCGCGTAGGGATGTGTCATGAGCGCGAACCTCTCGTACGGCGTGCCGTCGAGAACCCACTTGCGACCGGACACGGTCAGGCGTGGCGCGGGATGCTCGGCGAACCCGTTCCATTCCGATTCATTGCGGCCGGTCCGGTTGGGAATAGACCAGCGAATGAGCCGAACGCGGATGGGCAGCCGCGCCTCGCGAAATACGCGAACCGTGTATGCGGGATCGAAGAATCCCGCCATGTCCTGCACGGTCGTCACGCCCATGCGCAGCGACGAATCCGCAAACGCCTTCAACCCGGCAATCGCTTCCTTCTCCGGGATCGTCGAATACATCCGCCGCATCGCGCCCCACTCGGCGTATTCATCGAGCCGTCCGGTAAGGCGACCGGCGGCATCACGCTCGTAGAATCCGCCGAGGGGGTCAATGGCGGACTCCGGGATGTGCAGACGCAGCAGCGCTGCACTGTTCAGGATGGCGCCATGCCCCCACCAACTCCACAACAGGACCGGATTGCGCGGCGCGACGTTGTCGAGCGCGGTGCGGCGCAACGTCGAGTCGTCGAGGGCCTTCAGGCCGATCGTGACATGGATCCATGTGCCGGCGGGCACGCGAGCAGCCACCGCGCGAAGTGAGTCGAGTATCTGCGCGCTCGAGGGATCGGGGGTCGGCGCAGTTGACGTGCGAATCTCGACACCGAACGGCAGGTCGCCAACGTGATCGTGGGCATCGTTGATGCCGGGAATGACCGTCCGACCGCCGAGCGGATATTCTCGCGTTCCGCGGCCCGCGAGCGCCTTGATCTCGTCATTGGAACCCACCGCCATGATACGCTCGCCGCGGATCGCCAGCGCCTCGGCCCACGGACGAGTGGAGTCTGCCGTGAATACCTTGCCCCCGGTCAGGATCAGGTCGGGCGCCACCCGCGTATTCCCCTGCGCCTGAGCGAGCGAAGTCGAAAGAGCGAGACTGAAACAGAGACAGAGGATCGAGCGCGACTTCATGATCAGCATTCCGCAGGGGGTCGGCCAACGTGGGCGCGCGAGCTATCTCTGTCCAGACCTCACTGGCCGGTGGGAAGATGGAAGATCGCCAACTGCGGCTTCAACGTCGGCGGGGGGGCGGCCCCTCCCGCAAACCCCTATCCGGAGGACGGATCGCCGGTAGCTTCCGCACGAGGCCACGTCCCATCACTGCATGGAGCTTTCGCATGACGTACATCAGACTCTCCCGCATTCCCATCGCGCTCGCGTTGCTGGCGTCGGCGTGCAGGGTTCAACAGCAGTCGCCGGCGGCAAGCGTGGACGATCACATGTCGCACATGTCCGCTGCCGACATGAAGGCGCCCAATGGTATATCGATGGGCAGCCAGGGCACGGCTGGCCTTCCGGCCAGTAACAATGCCGCGGCGGCGAGACTCGCCGCGAGTCCGCGCCACAGTGAGTGGGTAAAGATTGCCTGGGCGCCAGGCTCGTCGGATTCGCTGATGGCATGGGTGGTCTATCCGTCGACGTCGAATGCGCACACGCCGGTCGTCGTAGTGGTGCACGAGATCTTCGGGCTCCAGACATGGGTGCGCGGCGTTGCGGACCAGGTGGCAGCGGACGGGTTCATCGCGATCGCGCCGGACCTGTTGTCGCGCGTGCGCGGGGGGCCGAGCACGGTGGAGCTGCCCAGGGATTCCGCAACGGGGCTGATTCGCGGCGTGCTCATGCCGGAGCGCAACCGTGGAGTTACGGCGGCCGCGAACTATGCCATGGCGCTGCCGTCGGCCGCGGCGAAGTATGCGGTGATCGGTTTCTGCTGGGGTGGACAGACGACGTGGGGGGCGGCGATCAACAACGGCAAGGGCTTCTCGGGGGGCGTGGCGTT
>JALYVY010000185.1:7648-9432 GCA_030852985.1 Gemmatimonadota bacterium
TCTATGGCGCGTTCCCCTATATGAGTGGGGCGGCGCTGACCACGGATTCGATGGCGAAGATCCAGGCGCCGATGATGTTGTTGAGCGGGTCGAAGGATGCGCGCATCGGGGCCTCCATGCCGGCGATCGAGTCGACGATGAAGGCGATGGGCAAGTGGTACTACGGTCGGAACTACGAGGGCGCGGAGCACGGCTTTGCGCGAGCGCAGAACGACCCGAAGACGCCGCGCGACGAGGCGACTGAGACGGCAAATCAGATGGCGATCAACGATGCGTGGCCGCGGACGATTGCGTTCCTCAAGAAGAACCTTGGCATGTAGGTGACTTGATGTCGATGCTGCTCCCTCAGACGCAGACCGTCGCGAATTCGCCCGCTGCCGTTCTCCAGATCTTTCAGGATCAGGAGGTGGCGTACAGCGTTCAGCTTACAGATGCATATCGTGGGCTTCGCGAGGCTGAGAAGCAATACGCAAGAACGGAGGGAGCGCAGAAGGAGGCTGCTCGATCACAGCTCACGGAGTTCGAATCGCGAGTTGCCATAACGCAGCAGCGTCTGAACGCAGTGCACGAACGGATTGGTCAGATACAGCGCGATGCGGCGATCGCGACGATCGGCGGTCGGCCGTCCAGTGGGATCGTGGATGCACCGAGGAATGGGGTATTCGGCATCTCGCCTGCGGAGTTCGGCGGTGGCCTCGCGCTGCTCTTTGTTTTTCCGATCGTCCTTGGACTCTCGCGCTGGATCTGGCGACGTACGTCTCCGCGCGCGATGCCGGGAAACGTGCTGGAGGGAAACCCACAGTTTGCGCGGCTCGAGCAGGCGGTCGAGGCAATTGCGATCGAGGTCGAGCGCATCAGCGAAGCCCAGCGCTTCTCGGCGAAACTGCTCGCTGGGCAGCCCGTAGAGCCGGTGAGTGAGCGCGCCGCCGGTCCTCGGCGGGCGATGCGTCCGGTGATCACACCGGTGCCCTGAGTGCCCCGTCACACGACGCTTACGTCATGAACCAACAGCGAGGAGAATGCGTACGATGACGACCGCCCAGGGGGAAACGTCGGCGCTTCACCTGATGCAGGCTCAGGAAGCGTCGGTCACCAAGCAGCTGGCCACTGCCGAAGGCCGACTGAAGAGCTACGAACAGCAGTGGGCGACCATGAGCAGTGCCGAGCGTGATCTCAACCTTCTGGTCCGGCAGAATCGGCAGTCCGATGTCGCTGAACTGCGAGGCCAGCTCGACCAGGTGAGGCAGAACATCAAGGAAGTCCAGTCAGGTGCAACACCGTCCGGGCGACAGGTGATCGCACGCGCGGCCGACGGACCTGTCATCGTCACCGACGTGCCAGCCACAGTCGGAACAACCGAACCGCCGCTCACCATCTTCGGCCTCACACCGCAGCAGCTGCGCGGCCCCGCGGAGTTTGTCCTGATTTTTCCGCTCATGCTCGCGCTGTCTCGGTGGATCTGGCGGCGCAGTTCCGATCGCCCGAGCCGCGTCCAGTCGCTCGAGGGAAATCCGCAGATCAACCGGCTCGAGCAGGCCGTCGAGTCGATCGCCATCGAGGTCGAGCGCATCGGCGAAGCTCAGCGCTTCTCGGCTAAGCTCATGGCAGAGCGGCCCAAGGAGCCGGTGATCGAGCGGATCAGGGAGCCAGTCAGGGGGCAGCGGCGGGTGGTTACCCCGCTCCCGTAGGCTGGCGGCAATAGCAGCCACTTGGCGGATCCTGAACTACGGAACCGCGACGACAGTTGGCGGACTTACGGAAAAATACGGAGATCGGACCTGGAC
>JALYVY010000045.1 GCA_030852985.1 Gemmatimonadota bacterium
CCAAGCAGCCCTGGGTTGAAGCCACTCGCATATCGATGATCGGGGCGCATATCGGGGTAACGCTGATGCATTGCCCGCGCGGTCTCGAGCGCTATGTCCGGCGCGAACGGTACCGACGCGACGGCAGCGCACCCGGCAAGTGTTCCGTCGTCCGGACCGAAGGGAACGCCACGAGCTGCGTAGCCCAGCAATCGGGAGCGCCCATCCACACCGTTGCCGGTTGGACCATCGCAGGCAGACAGCCCCCAGCAATGCTCACCATAGCCGGCGAAGCCGCCGGGGTTCCGCCGCGCGTATTCGCGCTGGATCAGGACAGCGCGCCGACTGTTCTCGAAGTAGTCGCTGCCCTTGTCGCGCATGAAGGGGTCCTGAATTCCGCGCAAATCAATCCACGCCTGGGAGAAATGGTAGATGAACAGCGGCGCGGCATACAGGATGTCGAAGCCGTAAATGTTCTCCCACTGATACGTCACGGTCCACGAGTCGTACGAGTCGCCGGAAAGCGCATGCGTTGGCGACCCCAGTGCCAGTACGTACAGCACGATGCCCTCGGTGAAGCCTTCCCATCCGTAATGCAGGAACCCGCTTTCCGGCTTCCATCCCTGCATGATCGTTGCATCACCGTTTTGCGACCAGCGCCAGTCGACGTTCAGGTACAACTCCTCGGCAACCTGGCGCAATTCTGTTTCCGGCGCGGTTGGTGCGTCGAAGTACTCGCGTGCGGTCAGCACTCCCGCCATCAGCAACGCGGTATCGATCATGGACAGCTCCGAGCGCCACACCCGGAGTCCCGATTGCATATCGAGGAAGTGGTAGTAAAAGCCCTTGTAGCCGGTTGCGGTCGGGCTCCCACTCTGGTCGCTGTCGCGAAAGAAGCGTAATGCGGCGAGAGTGAGCCCGATGGCCTCGTCGCGCGCCATCCAACCTCGTTCCACCGCGATGGGGTACGCGGACAGCGCGAACCCGACCACCGCGATGCTACAGGGAGAACCATCGCGCGATGTGTCGGCAACGAGGCCGTTGGCAGGGTTCACCGTCTGCCTGAAATAGTCGAATGCCGCGCGCTCGATGTCGTGCAGGAACGACTCGTCGTCTTCGGTCGCACTGACGTCAACCGGCCTTGCGTCTGGGCGATTGGCACCCAATCGAAGGCGCGTTGCTGATTCAGTCTTGTGGATGAGCCGAGCCATTTCTATCCGTCGTGGTAGCGCGCAGTCCGCATTTCCCTCCGCGCTGATCGTTGTGACAGTCCGGCAATACATGCGCCATGTCCAAGACTCGCGCCCAGCAATCATCCCGCCACAAGCACGAGGCCGACGATCACCGGTCCTTGCCAGTGGATAAGCGCTCGATTCGCACGAACATTGCATCGTTCTCACGTGCCGGTTCAAGCTCCGCGGGCGCAGTTCGAGTCCCGATGTCCACGACGCGAAACGCTTGAACACGAGGCAGCAGCCCGCGACGGATCAATCGAGCGTGTCAACGTTCTCTCCTCTCGCCTTGGTCTTTCAGGAACCGACAAGGTACGCATCACTGGGAACTGGCCCATCAACCAGGAGGGAGGCAACGTGCCAATCAAGAAAGCACCATCGTTCAAGACGATTCCCGCCGGCACCTCTGTCACGTGGCATTATCGCAGCGCCCTTGGTCATGGAACGGTTACCGGCATCCATAAGCGCGGCACAACGGCGGAGAACACGATGTACTCGATCAGGGAACATGACCACCACCCTGGCGAACCAGCTGTCGTATTCCATTCGGGCAAGGCACTGGCTCGCGTGACGAAGACAAAAGCGGGCTCGTCGCCGAAGGCAGATAAAAGCACCTAACGGAGCCGCTCAATTGTCGCACTCATCCGACGACTCGTTTCCACTTATCACGGATGCCTGGCAGCCAGTGCTGTAAACATCCACGACTAAGGCCAGGCGGCCTTCCATGCAATTCCCGCGTAGAGCAAGCGCAGTCGCAGGCGTTTCCGCTCTGGCTCTCGTGCTATCGGCCTGTAGCAACTCAGGCAACGATAAGTCCGCTGCCACCGACAGCCGAAGTTGCCAAGTTGACCACACAGAACGTCCCAAGTACCCCCACGGCTCTGCTGTCCTGATGTCGCGCTCGGGAAGAACGCGCGCGAGCGGTGGCGTTCGCACTCACGTCTCTTCGCGCACCAACGCACCGTGCGCGTCGAGCTCGGCGATGATCGCCGTGACGTGATCACGCCCGCGCGTCTCGAGTTGAAACACGATCTCGACGTCGCGCACGGAGATGTCGGCGTACGAGCGGCGATGCGTGACGTCCAGCACGTTCGCGCCCGCGTCGGCCACCAGACGCGTGAGCGCCGCGAGGTTGCCCGGCCGGTCGCGCACCGTGATGGCGAGCCGAACGAGCCGCCCGTCCGTCACGAGTCCGCGGTCGATGATGCGCTCCAGGAGGTTCACGTCGATGTTGCCGCCGGAAACCACCATCGCCGTCACGTCATTCGAGCGGAGCGGAAGCAGGCCCGCCAGCAGAGCGGCGAGCGGCACTGCGCCGGCGCCTTCCGCCAGCACCTTCTCGTTTTCGAGCAGCAGGTGCACGGCGTGCGCGATGTCCTCCTCGCTCACCGCCACGATGTCATCCACGTAGCGCTCGATGATCGGAAACGTCAGCTCGCCGACCCGCTTCACGGCAATGCCGTCGGCAATCGTCTCTGACGTCTCGATCTTCACGATCTCGCCTGCCTGGCGCGACGCGAGCGCCGACGCCGCCACGGCCGCCTCGACACCGAATATCCTGATGTCGGGACGGTGCGTCTTGAGCGCGATGGCGATCCCCGCAATCAGTCCACCGCCACCGATCGGCACGACGACCGCCGTGAGTTCCGGAAGCTGCTCGAGCAACTCGAGCCCGATCGTCCCCTGCCCCGCGATCACGCGCTCGTCGTCGAAGGCGTGCACGAGGACACGGCCTTCGTCGTGCTCGATGCGCTGCGCTTCGACCATGGCTTCGAACAGTGTCGTGCCGCGAAAGTGTACATCCGCCCCGAACCGCCGGGTGTTCACCACCTTGATGAGCGGCGTGTGCTCGGGCATCACGACCGTCACGGGAATGCCAAGCCGCGAGCCGTGATAGGCCACCGCCTGCGCGTGATTGCCGGCGCTGGCCGTCACCACCCCGCGCGCGCGCTCCTCGGCACTCAGCGCCAGCATCCGGTTGAGCGCGCCGCGGTCCTTGAACGACCCGGTCCGCTGCAGGCTCTCGAGCTTCATGTGCAGCGGCCCGGCCAGACGGTCGCGCAGCGCGAGCGCGGGAACCGCGGGCGTCCGCACGGTGACCGCGGCAATGCGTTCACGCGCGGCTTCGATGTCGGCGAGGCCAATCACGTCAATCTGAACCGTGGCATGGAGTCAACGGTGCACTCCTGAGTTGGCGGCGTTGGTGATCCCCGGACCTTTTATGGAGCAACGTAGCTGCCCACGTCCGCAGGTTTGAGCGCGATGGCGAGACGGTTCCAGCCGTTGATGGCAATGATGGCCATCGTGAGTTCCGTCAGCGCCTTCTCGTCGAAGTGCTCACGGGTCGCACGATAGAGCTCGTCGGACACGCCGTGCCGATCGAGCGTCGTCACGGCCTCCGTCCACTCGAGCGCCGCCCGCTCGATTGCGGAGTAGAACGGCGCCTCGCGCCACGCGGACAACACGTACAGGCGCTGCTCGGTTTCGCCGGCCGCGCGCGCATCTTTCGTGTGCATATCCATGCAATACGCGCAACCATTGATCTGCGAGGCGCGCGTCTTCACCAGCTCGAGGAGCGAATGCTCCAGTCCCGAGCCTCTTACATATTGCTCGAGACCGAGCATCGCCTTGTAGGCGCCCGGTGCGACATTCGCGTAGGGAATGCGAGTCATTGGTCGATTGTGGTGGTTGTGTTTCGTGACGTCCCGCCGGAATGCAAGACGTCGCGCACGATGGATTACGCTCACGTCGCCTGAAACGTGGTGGACTGTTGCGATTTTGTGGGCACACCCTCGGACTCCTGAACCTCGCGCCGCGAGTTGTGGGCGCACATCGTGGGACAGGACATCATATCGGACATCGTCACGGTAGCCTCTCATTGTTGGAGATGAGCCACGCCATCGGCTCGATCGAACGTTCGCGCATTGGCAGTCGACGCGACAATGACTCACGTGTACCACGTTCCTTTACAGACCTACCAGCTACAACGCGCAAGGACTGGCTAGCCCGCATGCAACTGCGAGGTCGCGGACTGCCGAACGATCCTTAGAACGAGGGGCGACCGATCTCGCCGCGGGCTCCCAGGCGCGCGAGCAGCAGCGCGAAGTAGAGCATGCCACGTTGCGAACCGAGGGTCTCCAGGAGCTGTGGCACATCGAGCGGCGCGGCTCCTGCCACGAGCGCGATGTTGCTCGCCACGCTCGTGTCGTTCGCGGGAAAGACATCCAGTCGCCCCAAACCGCGCAGCAGAATGACGGCCGCCGTCCACGGACCGATTCCCTTGATTTGGCGAAGCATCGCCGCTGCATCCGGGCTCGCGCACCCCTCCAGCGTCGCCACGTCGAGCGCGCCGGACGCCAGTGCGTCGATAACTCGGCGCAGCGTGCCCATCTTGCTGGCACTCAATCCGGCGCTGCGGAGCAGGATATCCGGTGCGGTTTGGACGTTCTCCGTAGTCGGAAACGTGTACAGCGGCGTCGGTATGCCCTCGACGTCCACCGGGTGCCCGACTGCGACGATCAGGCGGTGCATGATCGAGCTCGCGGCACGCAGGCTCACCTGTTGGAACACGATCGCGTTCGCGCATGCCTCCCAGAGACTGGGATAGCGAGGAGGCTTCACGCCGCGCATCCGCTCGACCAAGGGAGCCAGCCACGGGATGGTCGCGGCTGCGCTCTCGAACTCGGAGAGGTCGCGATCGACTCCCAGCATCCGTCGCACGCGTGCAATTGCCCCACCGTGTTCGCCCGCGTCACCTTCGATTGTCACAACCAACGTGTCCGCACTCGCTTGCGTCACGCGCACGATCACGGGGCCATGCAAGCCGGTGTGTGCGCGAAGATATCGCCCATTGGGCGTGAGTACGTCGACGACATTCGTCGACAGCCGACGCAGCGCGCAGACCGTGAGATCGAGCCGGTACGGCGCCGCGACCAACAGCTCGTGACTGGAACGGCACCATCCGGCCGCGGGCTCCTGCAACAGGAGCGGTTGGCCCCACGCTTGCGCCAAGCTCTTACCGGAGGGGAGGGTCAATCTTCGACCAGGAACGATGCGAGTTTCGCCATGAACGTGCCATCAGGCATGCACAAGCCGACAGCGGACGCACTTCGTGCAGCCGCGGGACGACCCATCCCAGACATCATCGCGCCTGGGCTCGACATTCTCTTTTGCGGGGTCAATCCCGGGCTGTACTCTGCGGCGACCGGTCGACACTTCGCTCGGCCAGGCAACCGCTTCTGGCCGGCGCTGCACATGGCTGGCTTCACGAGGCGGCTCCTTGCACCGCACGAGAACCACGAGATCCTCGAGGAAGGGTACGGCATCACGAGCCTGGTCCACCGCGCGACGGCGACCGCGAGAGAAGTGCTGCCCGCGGAGCTGGTGACCGGTGGTCGCAGGCTTGTGCGCACGGCGCGCACGTATCGCCCGCGATGGATCGCGGTGTTCGGTGTTGGTGCGTATCGCATTGCCTTTGACAACCTTCGCGCGCGCGTCGGCCCCCAGCAGGAGCAATTGGCTGGCGCGCACGTATGGCTTCTTCCCAGCCCGAGCGGCGCCAATGGAAGCTATCCACTGGTCGATCTGGTCCATGAGCTGCGGACCTTCCACGAGGCGGTCGCTCGGTCAGGGCCGGGCGGACAGAAGTAGTGATTTCGCCGTGGCCATTCATCAGGCCACCTCCGCAGTCGCCCGCTCGGCGTGTATCGTGCGGGCGTCGCATTACGCGTGGCTGCTTCGACCATTGCCGCGCAAGCCGTGGCTTACGCATACGATAGATCCCTCCGCGTCGAGTGAGCAAGGGCGCATGGCGTACGCTGCGAAGACGGCGAGTCCGGAAGGCCGCTACTTGTGGCGGCGGTCGTAGCGCACCACAGTGCAAGTTGTGAGGCGGCGCCGCGGCCTCCGCTTGCTCCCGCCTTCACGTCACGCTGATGCCGATACCGACGTCACCGCGCTCGTTCACGCTTGCCCTGCTGACGATGATCGGGGGCACCGCGCCGCTTCGATCGCCGATCGTGCCACCCAACATGATCTTCACGGGCGGGAAGGTCTTCACCGCGGACTCCACTCGACCGTGGGCGCAGGCGATCGCGATTCGCGGCGACCGGATCGTGTTTGTCGGAAGCTCCGCAGCGGCCGAGCGGCTTGCGGGCTCGCATACTCGCGTGATCCGTTTGGCCGGACGCGTCGTCGTTCCCGGATTCAACGACGCACACGACCACGTCGGTGCAGCGGAAGTCGGCGTGTCCTTCGCGACCGATCTGGCGCCAACACCCGAGCCGACACTAGCGACGGTGCTGGACTCGGTGCGCGCCCTCGTCCGCCGAACGCCAGGCGGAACGTGGCTGCACTCGGTCGTCGGACTGCGCGTCATCGCGGACTCCGCCGCAAACCGAACGGAACTCGATCGCATCGCGCCGGATCATCCGGTGATGCTCTGGGCATGGACCGGTCACGGACTGCTGCTCAACACCGCCGCACTCCGCGCGCTCAACATTCCGGAAAGCGCTCGCGATCCGCTCGGCGGCAGCTACCGGCGCGACCGCAGCGGACGCCTGACAGGCATGCTGGACGACTACGCGGAGTGGGACGCCCTGCGCCGGCTCTACTCGTCCCTTCCAACACCGACCCTCGTGAAATACTTGCGTGGGTACGCGGCAGAGGACGCCCGCTGGGGCCTCACGTCGGTTCAGGACATGAACGGGTATCTCGATCCCGCCACGACCGTACGCGACTTTCGCGCCGCGAATCTGAACATGCGGGTTCGCGTGATTCCGTATCCGATGACCGACACGGCGGGTCTTCGCATTGCGGAGTGGGCAGGGATCAACGTGCATCCGTCACCGCTCACGGTCGTCTCGGGCGTCAAGTGGATCCTCGACGGCACACCGCTCGATCGCAACGCCCTGATGCGTGCACCCTACGCGGATCGCGCCGGCTGGCACGGGCGTCTGCAATTTCCCATCGACACCGTGCGCGTGATTCTCGCGAGAGCCCTCACCACCCGGCAGCCGCTCCACCTCCACATCGTGGGTGACAGCTCGGTGCGGCTGGTCCTGGCGCTCATGCAATCTCTCGCGCCCGATTCCGTGTGGCATCCGCTGCGCGTGCGCATAGAGCACGGTGACGGGCTCACGAGCGATCTTCTACCGCTTGTGCGACGGCTTGGTATCGTCGTTGTCGCGAATCCAACGCACTTCGCCTTTGAGCCAGGAATGATCGAGCGGCGGTTTGGAATGCTCCCTGCGGGATTCCAGTCCGTTCGCTCGCTGGTCGACGCCGGCATCCCGATCGCGTTCGGCTCCGACGGGCCGCGGAATCCGTACCTGAACATGATGTTCGCCACGACGCACCCGAATCATCCTTCCGAGGCGATCACGCGCGAGCAAGCCGTCATCGCCTACACGCGTGGGTCGGCCTATGCGGAGTCCGCGGAAGGGCAGAAGGGCACCCTGGCCCCGGGAATGCTGGCCGACCTGACCGTTCTCTCCCAGGACATCTTCACCGTACCGGCAGCGTCGCTTCCCACGACGCACGCAACGCTCACCATGGTTGGCGGCGCCATCGTCTACGAAAACCGAGCGAGTTTTCGCGAAAAGTGACAAGGCTTGACACTCCGTGAGTCAACGCGGTGCAGCTCAGCATCAGGTAACGCGCCTCTTCCTGTCTGCAGCGAACAATACTCGCCACCGATAGGATCGACTGAGAAGGGCTGGTGCGGAGCCACGACCCAGTACCACATAGTGGGAGCGCCGACGGGCTCGTGCATCAGCACCGGAACGCACGTGGGACATGGTGTCTCTCACTACGAAGCGCCGAGTCCGCCAAGCCGCGCTCATGGTGCGCCCGGAGACCGCGAATTCCGACTCGCAACGCGCGCGGTAGTTAAGCGACAATCCCCTGAGTATCCTCAGCGATGACGAAAACCGATTACGCGCGGCGAATGGTCGCCGCGCTGCTACTTGCAGGTTGCTCCAAAGCCGCTCCTCCCGCCGCGCCGCCACCACCCGAAGTCCGGGTCATCACCGTGGCGACGCAACCGGTGACGGACGTCATCGAGCTGCCGGGCCGCCTCCAGGCGATACGCACTTCCGAAGTTCGCGCGCGCGTGGAAGGTATCGTGGAGCGCCGTCTCTACACCGAGGGCACCGACGTACGCGCCGGCCAGCCCCTGTTCGCGATCGACCCGCGGCAGCTTCGTGCGCAGTTGAGTGCCTCCGAAGCGGCGCTGGCGCGCGCGCATGCCACGGAGGCCAACGCCGCGCAGGACGTCGCCCGATACAAGGGGCTCGTCGCACAACAGGCGCTCAGCCAGCAGGAGTACGACGCCGCCGTCGCGCGCCTGCGCACGGCGCAGGCAGACGTGGCGCAGACAAGTGCCCAGATCTCCGCCGCGCGACTCAACCTCAGCTACACCACCGTTACCGCGCCCATTGCCGGCCGAGCGGGACGCGCCGCCGTCACCGAAGGCGCACTCGTAAGCGGATCGGCCGCCACGCTCCTTACCACCATCGAGCAGCTCGATCCCATCTACGCGAACTTCTCGCAGTCCAGCTCCGACGTGCTCGCGCTCCGCAACAAGATCAAGGCGGGCACCCTCAAGGCGCCGTCCATGAAGAATGTCGCCGTGCATCTCGTGCTCGAGGACGGCACGGTCTATGGAATGGTCGGGCACCTCAACTTCGTCGACATGAGCATCGACGAGTCGACCGGCACCACGGCGCTCCGCGCTGAATTCCCCAATCCGGCGCGCGCGCTTTTGCCGGGACAGTTCGTGCGCGCCCGCGTGGAGGCCGGCGTGCAGGCGAACGGCCTGCTCATCCCGCAGCGCGCCGTCACGGTCTCGCCGCAGGGCGCAACGGTTCTCGTCGTGGGCGCCAAGGACATCGTCGAGAGCAGAACGGTCACGGTCGGCGCGCTTGAGGGCGGATCGTGGACCATCAAGAGTGGCCTTACCCCTGGCGAGCGCGTGATCGTGGACGGATTGCAGAAGGCGGTAGCGGGCAAGCCCGTGAAGCCTGTCTCATGAGTCCACGGTTTTTCATCGATCGCCCCGTCTTCTCCTGGGTAATCGCGCTCGCCATTGTCTTCGCCGGTGTGCTCGCCCTGCGGTCGCTCCCCATCGAGCAATACCCCACGATCACGCCGCCGTCGCTGACGATCAGCGCTGCCTACCCCGGTGCCGACGCGTCGGTGCTCGCCACCAATGTCACCCAGGTCATCGAGCAGGAGCTCAACGGCGTCGAGGGATTCCTCTACATGTCGTCGACGAGCCAGTCGAATGGCACCGCGTCCATCAGCGTCACCTTTCGCTCGGGCACCGACATCAACGTCGCACTGATGGAAGTGCAGAACCGTCTTAGGCGCGTCGAGGCACGCTTGCCCGAGGAGGTGCGCCGTCAGGGCGTGCAGGTTGTAAAAGCGAATACGGGTTTCCTGATGATCGTCGCGCTGACGTCCAAGAGCGGCGCGATGAAGACGCTGGATCTCGGCAACTTCGCCGTCACCCGCGTAGTCGACGAGCTGCGCCGCGTGCCCGGAGTCGGCGACGTGCGCTCGTTCTCCTCCGAGTACGCCATGCGCGTCTGGCTCGACCCGGCCAAGCTGGCGAGCTACAAGCTTTCCCCCTCGGACGCGCTGGCCGCGGTGCAGGAACAGAACAGCCAGTCCGCCGGCGGATCCCTCGGCGACCGCCCTCTGGCCGAGGGGAGCGAGCTCAATGCCGCGATCCTCACCCAGAGTCGCTTCTCCACGCCGGAGCAGTTTGCAAACGTCATCCTCCGCGCCAACCCCGACGGTTCGGTCATCCATCTCGGCGACGTCGCTCGCGTGGAGCTCGGCGCGCAAAGCTACGGCTTCGACCTCGAGCTGAACGGGCGGCCCGCGGCGGGCATGGCGCTCCAGCTCACGCCGGGCGCCAATGCCCTCGCCGCCGCAAACGAGGCCAAGGCGCGCATGGCGCAGCTCGCGCTCGGCTTCCCGCCGGATATCGAATGGAGCGTGCCGTACGACTCTACACCATTCGTCAGCGCGTCTGTAAAGTCCGTGGTGGAGACGCTCGCCGAAGCGATGCTCCTCGTCTTCCTCGTGATGTTCCTGTTCCTCCAGAACTGGCGCGCCACGCTTATCCCCACGATCGTGGTCCCCATCGCGCTCGCGGGAGCGTGCCTCGGTCTGTGGCTGCTCGGCTTCTCCATCAACGTGCTCACCCTGTTCGGCATGGTGATGGCCATCGGCATCCTCGTCGACGACGCCATCGTCGTCATCGAGAACGTCGAGCGGATCATGCGCGAGGAGCACCTGTCGCCGTACGACGCGACCGTGAAGGCGATGAGCCAGATCACGTCGGCCATCATCGGTATCACGCTCGTGCTGGTGGCGGTGTTCGTGCCGATGGCCTTCTTTCCCGGCACGACGGGCGGCATCTACCGCCAATTCTCCGTCACGCTCGCGGTCTCGATCGCCTTCTCGGCACTCATGGCGCTCACGCTTACGCCGGCGCTGTGCGCGACGCTGCTGAAGCCCCATGAAGAGATAAGCGAGACGTCGGGGAATCGCGTCAGCCGCATGGCGGGGCGCTTCTTCGGCGGCTTCAACGACTGGTTCGCCCGCACCACCGGCCGCTATCAACGCGTGGTAGGACGGATACTTCTAAGGCCGCTGCGCTTCCTCGCGGTCTTCGCGGCGCTGGTCTTTATCACACTCATCCTTTTTCGCCGGCTGCCGAGCAGCTTCCTGCCGGTGGAAGATCAGGGGAGTATAATCACAGCCGTGCAGGCGCCCCCGGGCGCCACGACGGAACGCACCAACGTCGCCATCGAGCAGGTGAAGAAGTTCTTTGCCGGACAGCCGCAGGTGAAGACGGTCATCTTCGTGCGCGGCTTCAGCTTCTTCGGGCAGGGCCAGGCGAACGCGATGGCCTTCGTCAGCCTCAAGCCGTGGGACGAGCGACCGGGCGAAGCGAACAGCGCCATCACCCTCGTGAACACGGCGCTGGCCAGGCTGTCGCAGATCAAGGAGGCGACGGTCTTCGCACTCAACCCGCCTGCCATCCAGGGACTTGGCGTGGCGAGTGGCTTCAGCTTCGTGCTCGAGGACCGAGGCGGCCATACACTCGACCAGCTGAAGGCGGCCCGCAACCAGTTGCTCGGCAACGCGAGCGCGAGTCCGCTGCTTATCGGTGTGCGCCCCGAGTCGCAGGAAGACGCGCCACAACTTCGCGTCGAGGTCGACCGCATCAAGGCGCGAGCGCTCGGCCTTTCCATCTCGAGCATCAACGCCACGCTCGCGATCTCCTTCGGCAGTGCGTACGCGAATGACTTCAGTCGCGGCGGCCGCATCCTGCGCGTCATGCTCGCCGCCGATGCGCCTTTTCGGATGACGCCCCAGGACATCCTCGACCTCAAGGTCCGCAGCGCGCAGGGCGAGATGGTCCCCTTCGGCGCCTTCACGACGGTGAGCTGGACGGCCGGGCCACCGCAGGTGCAGCGGTACAATGGCTATCCCTCGATGACCATCTCTGGCACGCCGGCGCCCGGTCGCTCCAACGGCGAGGCGATAGCCGAGATGGAGCGGCTGGCGAAGGACCTGCCGCCGGGATTCGGATTCGACTGGACCGGCCTCTCGTTCGAGGAGAAGTCGTCGGCCGGTCAGATCGTCACGCTGATGGGCGTGTCGCTCGTCGTCGTCTTCCTGTTGCTTGCCGCGCTGTACGAGAGCTGGGCGGTACCGCTCGCCGTGCTGCTCGTGGTGCCGCTCGGTATGCTCGGCTCCGTGTTGCTGACGATGGTCCGCGGCTTGTCGGCGGACGTCTACTTCAACGTGGGCCTGATCACGATCATTGGCCTCGCGGCAAAGAATGCCATCCTCATCATCGAGTTCGCCATCGAGGAAGAGGCGGCCGGCAAGAGCACCATCGACGCGACCATGGCCGCGGTAAAGCTGCGCCTGCGTCCCATCGTGATGACGTCGCTCGCCTTCGTGCTTGGCATGGTGCCATTGCTCGTCGCGCGAGGAGCGGGAGCGGCGAGCCGCATTGCCGTCGGCACCGGTGTCGCGGGCGGAATGCTTGCGGCGACGCTGTTCGGGATCTTCTTCATTCCGCTCTTCTATCTTGCCGTAAGACGTTGGGTTGGTAAGCGGCGCCCTCCGTCGCCCCATGAGATCGCGCTCCACCAAACACACGAGCACGCGATGCCGCATGCGTAAGTGCGCCCTGCTCCTCCCGGTCGTCCTGCTCGCGGCCTGCATCAAGTCGCCACCTCATGTGCGCCCGGAGCTGCCCACGCCGCCGACGTATGCGTTCGCGTCCGACAGCGCGGCAGCCGTCGGTGTACGCTCGATCGACATCGCGTGGCGCAACTTCTTCCAGGACCCTCGACTTCATAGCCTGATAGCCACGGCGCTGGAGAACAATCGCGATCTAAGAGTGTCGGTGGCGCAGATTGAAGTCGCGCGCGGCCTCTATCGCATCCAGGGCGCCGATCGCGTCCCCACCGTGCGCGCTAACGCCGACGCCACGCGCAGCCACGCCGGCGAAGCCGCCTCGGGAATTCCCGGTGGAGTCACCGGCAACCGTTTGGACATCGGCGTGGGCGTGTCGGCCTTCGAGCTCGATTTCTGGGGACGGGTGCGCAACCTCTCCGAGGCGGCGCGCGCCGAATTCCTCGCGACCGTCCAGGCGCAGCGTGTCTTTCGTCTTTCGCTCATTCGCGACGTCGCGTCGACGTACCTGTCGTCGGTCGAGGCGGGCGAACAAATCCGTCTCGCCGAAGCCACCGTACAGAACCGGCGTGAGGGCGTGCGCATCGCGCAGGTGCGCTTACGCGCCGGTCTCACGTCGGCGCTCGACTTCCATCAGGCCGAGTCGCTGTTGAGCCAGGCGGAAGCTGCGCTGGCCGGTTTTCGACTGACGCAGGAGCGCTTGAACAATCAGTTGTTCGTGCTCGTGGGCGGGCCGGTACCACAGCCGTTGCCCGAGCCGCTGTTGATCACCCAGCAGACCAACCCTGTTCTGTTAGCGCCTGGGCTGCCATCCGACTTGCTCCTGTCTCGACCCGACGTCATCGGCGCGGAAGAACGGCTGCGTGCGGCCGAAGCGAACATCGGCGCGGCAAGGGCGGCCTTTTTCCCGAACATCTCGTTAACGGGCGCGCTCGGCTTCGCGTCGAACGCTCTCTCGAATCTTGTAGGCAGCGACGGGCTGACGTGGAGCTTCGGTCCGTCCATCACGGCGCCGATCTTCAATCGTGGACGGCTCAACGGCAACATGACCGTCGTGCGTGCGCAGCAGGTGATCGCGGTGGCCGAGTACGAGCGGACGGTCCAGGTCGCGTTCCAGGAAGTGTCGAACGCGCTGGCAGGCCGGCGGTTTCTCGCCGAGCAGGTCGCGGCGCAGGAGCGTGGCACGGTGGCGCAGCGGCAGATCGCCGCGCTTGCGCGCACGCGCTATCTCGAGGGGGTTGTCAGTTACATCGAGGTGCTCGACGCGGAGCGCAACCTGTTCGCGTCCGAGCAGACGTTGCTCCAGTTGCGGCGCGCTGAAGCGGACAATTCCGTGGCGCTGTACATCACGCTTGGTGGCGGGGTGCTCGAGCGCTGACAACGTGCTGCCGAAGCTCCGCTTTCAACCAGCGCGCACGGCCGATGCGAAGCCGCGCGCGGAGTGGGTGCAGAACGGCCTTTCGGCGTGCAAGGCCGGCCATTCTCGTATTTGCCGGCGAGTGGCTCGCTGTGCGTGACTTCGGTTCGGGCGGATGTTACGACCCGAAGCAGATGGAGCTCAGGACGTTCTTTCTGCCGAGCGGCAGGAAGGTTCCCGTTTGTGTGATCGTAGCGGAAAAGGTGGAGCGTCGCCGGCAACGCCCGACTTCGTCTTGCCCGTGAACAACATCGGTGGCTCGCTCACCGTTACCGGAAGTCGCAAGGAGCGGACGCCAACGGCCGCGTCATCCATCCCTGCACGCCCCCGTGCGCGATGCGTGCGCGCCTCGCATGATTGAAGCATGAATACTCTCTATCACGCACACTCGGAAATGCTACCTCGTGGGGTCGCCAAGGTGGTCGCACTCGCCGTCTTTGGTTCTGGGCTCGTGACCTGCCGGTGCCATTGAGTCGGTTGAAGCGTGCCGTGATCCTGACCGGTGGTGGTCCAGCCTCGAGTGCCTGGGAGCTTGGCATCATTGCCGGCATGGCGGAGGTTGGGCTCGACGTCAGGACCGCCGACCTCCTCGTGGGAACCTCGTCTGGCTCCAGGGTCGCGCTCCATCTCGCTAGCGCAGTGCCGCACGACGTTGCAGTGCAGCAGCGTCTTCGGCCCGGCCCACCGTCCACCGAGCGGCCAGCTGCACTTGACTGGGTGCGCCTGCGCGAAGACTTGGCAACCGCGAGGGAATCCGGAGGGAGTGCGGCCGAGATTCTCCGACGCGTTGGAGCATTGGCACTCGCCGCGGCGGCGGGGAAAAGTGGCGCGAGCCGACGACAGATCGTCGCGCCACAGCTTCCGATGGCGACATGGCCGGAACGGCGAGTGCTGATCCCTACCGTCAGTGCGGAGTCGGGAGAGCGTCGCGTGTTCGATCGCGACAGTGGCATCGATGTCGTGGACGCAGTGATTGCCACCACCGCTTCCTTCGGCATGCCGCCCATGCTCTTTCAAGGCGAGCACTACTTCGATGGCGGGTACTACTCCTCGGACAACGCGGACCTGGCCATCGGTTTCGATCGTGTGCTGATCCTCTCGCTCATCCGGCCGCCGGGAGTTCCGTTCGTGCCGGTGGTCGCGCGCGAGGAGTCGGTCGCGAGACTGCGCGACAGCGGCTCATCCGTCGAAGTGATACTTCCCGATGACAATACAGCAGCAGCTTTCGCGGCGGCCGGCGGTGCGATGAATCCGTCAATATCTGCCACAGCGGCCACGGCGGGCCGCGTGCAAGGCGTCGGCATGGTGAACGAAAACCTGTTGTCGTTCTGGCAATAGGCGATGACGCGGCAACGGCGATCAATTGAAGCGTTCTTCATCGTGGATACATGTCGATTGCCAGCGGCGTCGGCGCCGTGACGGTGTTGGTGCTCGCCGAGAAGACGCGGATCCACCGGCCGCTCGGCAGGATCGACGAGGTAGAGCTGCGTGCGGGTCTTCAATTCGCCGCCATGGCCCTCGTCGTTCTCCCCCTCCTGCCGGAAGGTCCGTTTGGCCCGTTGGGCGGCATTCGGCCGCGTGGCTTGTGGTTGATCGTCGTGATCTTTTCGGGCGTCAATTTTCTCGGCTACCTCGCTCGGCGCAGCGTTGGCGTCGAGCGTGGCTACGGTGTGACGGGGCTGATTGGCGGTGCGATCTCCTCGACGGCCGTCACGCTCAATTTTTCGCGCGCGAGTCGCACCGAGCCGCGCATCGGCGACTCGCTCGCCATCGGCGTCATTGGGGCGTGCACCGTTCTCTTGCCGCGCATCACGATCGTGAGCGCGGTGCTCAACCCGTCGGTGGGACGCGCGCTCATTCCGTACTTGCTGCCGGGGTTTGTCGTTGGCGCGATCATCGTGGCCATAGCGCTGCGACGAGCCGCCGGCGCCGTGTCGCCACTCGACGAGGAGCGCAATCCGAAGGCAACCCTGGATCTGAGCAAACAATCCCGTTTCGACGCCGCCGCACTTGAACGCCAACCGCTCCTCGAGCAGGTCGGTTTGCATTATTCAGGCGAGCCGGATCTCCACTTCAAGTTCAGGCCTTAAAACGACTTTTTGAACAGGCCAAACCCGAGCGGAGGAGCCCAACGGTGGGCATCTCACACTCCGAACCGTAGATAGCATCGACGATCAGGAGCGCGAACCACATCACGCCGCCATGGCGGCTGAAGATGCCCCTATGGGGCGGCGGGTGGTCGCTGATCCGCTTCCGGTTCCTTCTCACGCAGCTTCACCGCCTTCCCGAAGGTACGCGAGATGTTGAGATAAACCGCTCGCGCGCCGAAGTAGCGTTCGTTGCTCTCGATCACCGTGCTATTCGCTGTCCGGTAACCAAACTTCTGCAGCCGGAACGGATCGGATATGCGCAGAGTGATACTGCCCTGGTCTCCCCAGGCCTTGTACCTGGCGCTCGCGTTCATGAATAGCTGCGCAATCTGAGAACCTCCTTCTCTAGCGTAGGGCGCACGATAGTTCGCGAAGACCTGTGCATCCAGGAGCGGAGAGACTTTCCACATCGCGTTACCGCGCAGCGACCACACTATCGCGTGTACGGAAAGGTCGCCCGACAGGTTGGATGCGTCGCTGGAGTAGTAATAGACGCTGCCGCCGCCGGAACCAGAGAGCGGGCCGTGGCGCAGGCTGGCGTTGAAGTCCGCACCCGTCGTGAGCGTGCTGGCCACGTTGTCGAACGTGCTGACTGACACGCCCGTGGAGTCCACGAACTGAATGTTCCGCACGGCGTGCGCAGTGTGCAGCAAATATGGGTTGATCTGGATTGAGCCCCAAGAGCGGGCATCCATGAAGCTGAGCTCCATGGCGTCCGTGTATTCGGAACGAAGAGCCGGGTTGCCACGGAACACGTTGCGCGTGTCCTGCCGGTATTCGGCGGGACTCAATTGCTGTGGATCGGGGCGGCTCACGCGACGTGAGTAGCTCAGCTTCGCCTGTCGTGTGTCGGTGAGCCTGTAGGAGAGGATCGCGCTTGGGAAGGCGCTCTTGTAATGATTGTCGTACGAATGCGAAGATCCGGGCACATCGAGGTGCGTCGAGGCGTCCTCGAGCCGCAGGCCAGCTTGCGCCTGCGCTTTTGCTACCTGTTGCGAGAACACGGCGTAGATCGCCTTGGTGTCCTCCTCGTAGTCAAACCCGGTTGACCGAGCGACGCTCGGCACGAAGTAACCGCCAGCCGCGTCGATGAACGATGCGATGAAGTCGCTTCTGGTCGACCGTTGTCTGCCCTGGAAACCGGCTTCGAGCTTGGTGTGGGCGCTGAACGGCTTGGTATAGTCCGCCTTGAGTTTCCACGTGCGAAGGTGGCCGTTGGTGTTGTCCACTTCTCGCGGAATGGATGCCGGCGTGGTGATATCGGCCTCGACCACGTCACCCGAGAGGTCTACGTCACTACGATTGTAGTTGTTCGTGTATTCAATCTCGGTCGACACCTCCGCCGTCGTCGGAGCGCCCTTGTGACGGACGGCGAATGCGTAGTCTTGCGAGGAATTGCCCAAAGCCGACTTGTTGAACTGGTTGAACAAGCCGATCACGCGCCGGACGCCGTCGAAGTCAGTGTAGTCCGATGTAGTGTTGATGGTATTGCTGCCTCCAAACAGGAAGCTGTCGAACGACAGGACATCGCGGTCATTGAAGCGATACTCCGACCGCACCGTGCCCCCGCCGGATAGCGGCTGATTCGTCCCGCCCATCCTCGTGTCCACGTACGCCGGAACCGGAAAAGCCAGGTTCTCACGCGCAATCGTGCCCGACGTCAGCCGGTGATCGCGATAAAGGGTCCCGGACACGAACAGTGTGAACGCTCCTCGTAGCGTTCCTACATTGGCTCCGAGATCCAAATACTGCCCCGTGGACGCAGTGGCGGCGAAGAGGCCGCCGCTCAGGCCCAGCTCCGCATCCTGGTTCAGCACGAGGTTGATGATACCCGCCGTGCCCTCGGGATCATTCTTCGCAGACGGACTCGTCGCAACTTCCACCGCTTTCAGCGTGCCGGCTGGAAGCTGCGCGAGGAACCTTCCGAGTTGTTCACCGCGGAGCGGCGTGGTCCGACCATTGATCTGAACGACGACATTTTCGTTACCGCGCAGACTCACCTTTTGCAAGCCGTCCACCTCGACCTGCGGAATGTTGCGAAGCACGTCGATCGCTGTCCCGCCCGCGGCGGCCGACATGTTCTTCGTGCTGTAGATGTTGCGGTCTGGTGCGATAACGATGTCTTCGCGTTCGGCCACCACGTCCTGCGCGACAAGCGTGGCTACAACGGTGTTCAGTTTGATGATGCCGAGATCAACGGTTGACCTGCCGGCGGAGATGACGATGTCGCCGCGAATGACTTGGCCGAAGCCAAGTGCACGGATGCGCACCGTGTAGCGACCGGCAACCAGGCCATCGACGCGAAACGTTCCGTCCGCGTTCGGTAACGATCCACCGGCGAAGGACGAATCACCCGCGCGACGCACGGTGATGGAGCCGTTCATCACAGCTCGGCCGGTGACGGAGTCGGTGATCGTACCGCGGACTTCGCCGATGCCTGTCACCCCGGGGCGCGCGCCGGCCGGTGTCTGTGCGAACAGGTCGTGCGACGCGATGATGCACGTCGCCACGAACAGAATGCGGGGATCCGCACAGGTGCGCATGATGCGAAGTGGGCGGGTGTCACGTCCGGCCAGGATAACCTTCACGAACGCGGAGCAACGCGAAGGGAGTCGGAGCACGCGTCGGTTCGGCGGCCTTCGCAAGCTGCTGATGAGAGCACACATCCCGCGCGGCGACTGTCGAACGGCGACGCCATCGTGGGATACTCCGCCGTTCATGGCCACGGCTCGCGCCACACTACGAGCGTGCCGCTCACGTGAGGCGCCGACTCACTCGCCGGTGGTACATATGCGAACACCGACGCGCCGCGTGGTGCCGCGCAGAGAAAACTGTGTGCGTCGAACCAGGGCTCGCAATTCGCGCCGACGATGGCGACACGAGCCGGCGAGCGTTCCGCCCGGTTGGGAACCATCGCCACACGGTATCGCCCCCTCGAAGCGGGGAGGCGCCACCCGTTTACCTCACCACTGGCTAAGCGCAAAGGCACCGCCAAGTGCTGCCCCACACGAATCCCTTCGAGAGAGGACGCGCGCGCGTAGCTGTGCACGGACGTATCCCATTCAACGTCGCCTATCTGCGTTCTGACCCACGTCGCGCCCGCAGCGCGTGCCGAGATACGCTGCCCTTCCAGTCGGACAATGGTGCTGTCGCCGACTGACATTACCCCGGCGAGCAGCGTGACGGGACGACCATTCGGATCCAGTGCCTCGAAGGGAACGTCCTGCGAGGGAGTCCCCACGACGAGATTCAGCACGTTCGGGCCGCGCACGTCGCGAACGGGTCGGCAGCGGAGCCGCGCGGTCGTTGCAACGGTGCCGAGCGACACGCGTATGGACGCGTCACCAGGCTGCGCGCATGTGATGACCCCGGCTGGAGTGACTGCCATCGGCGCACCCGATGCCCACTGATACTGCACTCCGGTCGGCGCTAGAATGTGTCCGGCCGCATCAAGCACCATTGTCGAGACTTTCATGGGCCGACGACTGTTCACGACTACGTCAGCCGTTGAGTCGCCGGTGCCGATGACGAGGCGCGCCGGTGGACCGTCGCTGAGGCGATACGTTGCAAACACTACCGTGGGTATGGCCGCTACCGCCAAGAGAATGGCGGCTACACGCGCGCGCCCCAGTAATCCCCCGTATAGTACGGCATTCCAGAGGAAGTGCGGCGAAGACCGAAGCGCCTCTCGGAGATACCACCACTGTGCAGCCGCAGCGCCGTGCAGCGAAGCGACGTGGGCGCGTTCCTCGGCGAGGTCACCAAGGGCTGAGTCGGCGAAGTTGGGGTGTGCGCCAAGATTCTGTAGGATGTGCTCCGTACCGGAGGACGGACTTCGAGCCGCGTTGCGGCGCCCACGATGGGGTATGGTCAGTTGTGGCGCGCGGTTTCCGCTCATGCGGGCCTGGTCCGAGTGGGAGTGTCGATTCCCGCCCACATCGCGACCGACTGTTCCTGTGCGTCACGGATCGCTCGTGCGCCGGCGCCGGTCACGCAGAAAAGGCGACGCGAGCGCCCACCACGGACCGGGAGGGGATCGCTAGCCCGAGACTTCAGGAGCGCTTTGGTCTCGAGGCGTTGCAACGTCGTATAGATCGCTCCCACCGAGTAGTCGCGTCCGGCGCGGTCACGAAGCTCCTGGCGTACGGCGAGGCCGTACGCCTCGTCGGCCAAACGGGCGACAGCAAGCAGCGCTGCCAATTCGAGGGTACCCAGTTTTAGTGTCATTACATACTACTATGTAAAACAAATGCGATGGGCGCAAGGGGTGAGAGCTGTCTCGCGGCCTCCGGATGGTGAGGCCTGGCCAAATCACGACAGCGGTTAACTCAGGAGTTCCGAGAGGAGGCGGTCCGACTTGTAATCGCGCGGAGGGTGTCAGCCCCACGGACGGTGTGCTGGGAGCTTCTTGTTCCGACATGACGACTAGAGTGGCGCGAACTGACGCCCCTCTCTAAGAAATCTTCTCCTCAGATACGCTACCGCAACCCCAGCGCGCTCCAGATTCCGCAGAGACGCGCCGGTTCGCGCATTCGTAGCCAGTTCCGTCTCCACCGTCACCCATTTGCACCCGAGTTTCCGAGCGTCGGCTAGTCGTCGTGCGATGAGCTCACTTTGCGCTCCCCGATTTCGCTCACCTGGCAGAGTCCCCGCGAACCCGAGCCACGCCCCCTCGCCCTTCACGAACATCAACGCACCGGCCACAGCGCGCGGCCCGCTGAACGCGAGATAGTGATGCCACCCCGCCGTGCCCAGCGTTCCTCCAATCACCGGCATCATCTGCTCGCTCGCCCCTAGCGCATCGGCGACTGTCGACCGAAATAGCTCGCGATGCGACTCGCCGATCTCCTCTATCCTGTGGTCGCTTCGCCCAGTGAGAGTACTTGCTCGGCTGAGGTCACAGTACATTTTCACGAGTGGGCTACGCTCCGATGCACCGGCCGCCATGATCAACTCGGCGCCCTCGCCGGGCGAGGCTTCCGGCGACCATTCGACCATCCACCGTTTACACCCCGCCGTCAGGTACGCCGCATTGATCGATTCCAGGCACGCCGCATCGAGGGGCCTGTGGAATCCGAGGCCGAGCGTCCTGTTGAGCACAGCCTCGTCCGCGCCCGGCGTTACTAACGACAGCGCTTGCCCGTAGTGCATCGCTTTCGATCCGGTAGCCGCTAGGTGCGGCTGTGGAATGGCCGCGTGGAACTGTGCCCATGCTTCCGCCTCGATCGCTTCGATTACCGCCGCTATGACTCTCACAGTGCCTCCCCATCGGCGCCACTATCTGTCTTCCTCGAACGATCGCACACCCGATGCGCATCGGCACGCCGTACGTCCCACATCCGGCGAACGAGCATCCGCCGCAGGTAGGCGGCGTCCCACGGGTCATCGAGCACGAAGCGGTTGGGTCGATCAGCCGTAACTCGATCAACGCCTCCTGCACCAGGTCGTCCGCCTGGTCCGCGTCCTCGGCAGACCGCGGCGCCCCCCGCCTGATCCGCGGTTCCATGTTCCCCCACGCATCGATCAGCGCGGATTCCGTTGAACCGATGCTGAAATCGCGCATCGCGTCGTATCCCGCCGGCGCGATGCTCATAGGGCCACGCGCTCCCGCCGACGCGGTAAGATCTCGCTGGGCCCTTCTATATAAAGGGCTTCACCTGGCCGCCCGAGGTCTGCCCAGCGCAGAAACCGATCACCCGCCGCCGGCGAGAGCCGCCGCTCCACCCGAAGCACCTTCCCGCCACCCAGCTCCCCGCGCTCGTTCGTATCCCCTCGATGGTGCTGACATCGTAGTACTCGGTTCTGTGAGCCAGCACCCCCTCGCCCAATAAACAGGCAGTGCGTCACACGCGCGTCATCTGCAGCACCGTAGGGATGTCGCTTCTGCCACCAGCCGCAAGGTGCCTCTTGACTTTTCAGTCGGAATTTCCGTCTGGGATATCAGAGGCGTGATTGGTGCTCGCACCCAGAGCGTCCGCCATCACTGAGCGGCACCGCAATGAAACAGTGGAAGCCGACGGCGCTTCTGGCTGGTCGCCGGACGACTTCATATGACAAGCGGTCGTGGCGCTGCGGTCGGCGGGCGACGCAGCGGCGACATCCGGCGACTCGGCACGAACCAGTTGGCGAGGCGACGAGATCATCGCACGTGATTGTGCAGACGCATGGCGGCTCACCGGGCGCGCGTGACAACCCATCAAGGCGCAACGATGTATTCGCGGGCGCGCTCCGCCTGGCTCCCAGCGCCCGCGATGCGGCATGAGGATGGGCCGACGCCGCAACATTGGAGATGGAACACAACATTGAGGTCGAGCGAGGATCACACGGGCGTCGAGGTGCACCGCACCCTCCTCGCTGCCATTGGCACCCGGCGTTGCGTGATGGGACGCGGCGGTCACGTCGTCTGCCTCATCTCATGAGAAGGAAGCACTCGCCTCGCTGAGGCGTCATCGCGGTCGCGTCGAGCATGGCTCACGCCTCACCGCGCTTGCACTGCCGCGCGTGGCATTCGCACACGCGCCGGCCTCGTTCCTCCGTTGCACCGGCGTGCGCGATATACCCGGCCCTGCCGGACGCACCCGCACGTGTCCCGTTCGCACCCTTTTCGCTCTTTCCCAAACTCGACATCATGCAGACGAAACAAGGCAACACGCTGCAATCATTGCGGAACGTGCAGACGTTCCTCGATGACAACACGGCCGTACTCGATGCGGTCGTCCAGACCGGCGCGCGTCGCCGCCTCGACGACGCGATCACCCAGTTGGCCACCCATGCATCCGATCAGGGCGCCAGTCACATCGCGTCGCAGGGGTCCACCAGGCAGCAGGGCGCACTGCGCACCGTGCTGCTTTGCGATCACATGTCCCCCATCGCTCGTGTCGCCAAGGCCGACCTGCCGAACACACCAGCGATCGAGCCGCTGCGCATGCCCAAGGCGCGTCCCAGCACGGAGCGTCTCGCCACCGCAGCATACGGCATGGCCAAGGCGGCCGTGCCCTTCGCACCGGTGTTCGTGGCGGCCGGCCTCCCGGCGGACTTCGTCGCCCAACTCAACTCGGCGGCCGATGCCATGATCGCCGCGGTCGGCGACCAGGCGCAGAACCGCGGCAAGCGGAGCGGTGCCACGAAAGGCCTGGCCGACAAGCTCACTGAGGGCCGCAAGGTCGTTCACATCCTCGACGCGTTCGTGAAGACGGCGCTCAAGAGTGATCCGCCACTCCTTGCGAACTGGGACCGGGTCAAGCGCGTGCAACGCGTCGGTGCTCGCGCCACGCCGACGACGCCGTCCACACCCACGCCCACGCCCACGCCCACGCCCACGCCCACGCCCACGCCCACGCCCACGCCCACGCCCACGC
>JALYVY010000186.1 GCA_030852985.1 Gemmatimonadota bacterium
CCGCGGAATACCCGATCCTCGGCACAGGTGGTCGCTGCGCGGTCGGTGGACCCGTCTTCCGACGCGCAAACTTTGCAGCAACCGCAAAGCGCGTATTCCCTAGCTACTTCGAGGGAAAGTGGATCGTCACGGACTGTGTTCGCGCCTGGATCATGGTCCTCACGCCGAACGCCGACCACACCACCATCACCTCGGTCGACCTGCTGCTCGCCAACGAGAAATCGAATCAGCCGCTCGACCTCGACTTCGGCCCCAGTGGCGACCTGTACGTCATCGAGTACGATCCGCGCGGTCCGGGTGGACGATTGTCGAAGATCGAGTACAACGGCGGCAATCGCGCGCCGCGCGTGATGGCATCCGTCGATCACCCCGCCGGCGCAACACCGCTGCGCGTCAGCCTCTCGGCGCAGGGCACCATCGATGACGACCACGATGCGCTGCGCTACGCGTGGGTCGTTCAACGGCAGGGCACGAAGGCAGGACCGCCGCAGCGACTCAGCACGGCGAATCCAGCGCTCACGCTCGCGCAACCGGGTGAGTACCTCGCCACGTTGTCGGTGACCGACACGAAGGGCGCAACCGGCACCGCGCAAGTGAAGATCCTTGCTGGCAACGAGCCACCGCATGTGGCGCTCGAGATCACACGCGGCAATCGATCTTTCTATTTCCCCGGAAGCGCCGTCGACTATCGCCTCCATGTGACCGACCGTGAAGACGGACCCTGCGTCGCCGGCGACGCCGCACGCGTCACGCTCGACTACGTGCCCTCGGGCATGACGCCCACCGAGTTGGCGGACGCGCGCGACCTTCCGCTGGATGCGTCGCTGCGACACACGCGCGCACTCGCCATCATCGCGAAGAGCGATTGCAAGGCGTGTCACGCCGTCGACCGGAAGATCATCGGCCCCGCATTCAACGACGTCGCAGCGCGCAACGCCCACGAAGCCGGCGCATTGGAGCGCATCGCCCAGAAGATCGTTTCCGGCGGAAGTGGCGTGTACGGCACCATTGCGATGCCGGCACATCCGTCGCTCACGCCGGCACAGGCCACGGCACTGGCGCAGTACGTCCTGAGCCTCACGGACACCGCCGCGGTTCCGCGCCGCATCGCGCGAGACGGCAGCGTCACCACCGAGCAGCGAAAACTGCCGGGCGCGGGCGGCCGGGCGGAGAAGGGCGCGTATGTCCTGCGTGCGAGCTACACCGATGTCGGCGCGAACGGCATCGCGCCTATCACGTCGAGTGATGCCGTGCTGCTTCGTTATCCGCTACTCGCCCCCGAAACGGCCGAGATCATGTCGCCCGGCATCGTCTACAACACCTCGAATCGCGATCCTGGATTCGTGGTGAGCAGCAGCGGCGCGTACATCGGATTCCGCGCGATTGACCTCACCGGAATCTCAAGCATCGAGATCGGTGCCCTCACGCGCTTCTACACATGGTCGCATTTCAAGGGCGGGACCGCCGAAGTGCGCATCGACTCGCCCACGGGTTCGCTCGTCGGCACGCCGGCCACGATCACCCCACCAGCGCCGCCAGTGCCGAGCGGCCAGGCCGCACGCTCCGATGCCCCGTCGGGCGGCGTCGTACTCGGTGCCAATCTCGAGAAGCCAGTGGCGGTGAATGCGTCGGGTGCCACCGGCGTGCATGACGTCTACATCGTGTTTCGCAATCCGCGGACGGGACCCGCTGATGCGCTCATGCTCATCACCGGCATCGAGTTCAAGCCGGCCGCGACGTCAGGCGCGCCGTCGCGGACTGGCGCCTCGACCACGTTGGAAAGCACCGCGATGCCGAATGACTTCACGCCCCTCTTCAACGGCAGCGACCTCACCGGCTGGCATATCAGCCGAACGACGCACCATGGCACCACCGGCGACTTCAGGGTGGACGACGGCGTCATCGCGTTACGACAACACCCGTACGGCCAGGGTGGCTTGTTGCTCAGCGACAGGAAGTACAAGAACTTCGAGCTGTATCTCGAGGCCAAGCCGGATTGGGGCACGAACGGCGGCATCTTCTTCCGGTCATCCGAAGGCGGGTCCGCATACCAGATCGAGCTCGTCGGCGGGGGCGGCGGAGGAACGGGCAACCTCATCGGCGAGATGCTACGCGTCACGACCGATGCGCGCGCTACCGGCATCGAAAAAGTATGGAAGCTGGACGACTGGAATGCGTTCCGCTTGCGTGTCGTGGGCGACGTCCCCCATGTCACGCTCTGGGTGAACGGCGAGCAGATGTACGACGTGCAACTCCTGCGCAACGACCTCATTGCCGATCGCACCGACGGCTTCATCGCGTTTCAATCGCACTGGACGGCGAGCTACACACCGATTCCCGGCAGCACCTTCGACATGAGCAGCGCGTGGAAGCCCGGGGCAGTGCATCGCTACCGTAAAGTCGCGATAAGGGAACTGCCGTGATTCGACCGCTCGGCGCGTTGACGCTCGCGCTCGCCTTCACAGCGGTTCCCGCGCGCGCACAGCCGTCCACGACAAGCAACGCAATCGGCTTGGAGTTCGTGCTGGTGCAGCCGGGGAGCATGCTCGTTGGCAAGTTCCAGCCGGCGTGTCCCGACTCGACCACTCGGCGCGTTGCGCCAACGATGGATCCGAGGGCTCTGTGGAACGCCGACGACTATGCGCGCTGCGCCGAGATGGTGATGCGCGATGCGCAGCCTGGTTTTAGAGTCACCATTGGGCGCCCGTACTACATCGGCAAGTACGAGGTGACGCAGGCGCAATGGCGGCGGGTCGTCGGGACAAACCCCTCCGTATTCCAGGGCAGCAAGGTGAATGATGAAGCCGACATGCACCCCGTGGACAACATTACGTGGGCGGATGCGCAGCACTTCATCGAGCGGCTGAATGCGATGGACCGCACCGCGCACTACCGCCTGCCGACGGAGTTCGAATGGGAGTACGCCGCGAGGGCGGGAGCGAATGAAGAGCCCACCTGGGCGCTGATCCACGATACCGCATGGGAGCAGGACGTCGATAAGGGCACGACGCACGCGGTTGGCGGAAAGATGCCGAACGCATGGGGCCTGTACGACATGCTCGGCAACGTATGGGAGTGGGTGAACGACTATTACAACGAGCGACTGTTCGCCGATCCGATGCCTCCCCGCACAGGTACCACTCATGTGCTTCGCGGCGGCAGCTTCGTGTCCGATGTGAAGAACACCACTTGGTTCACCCACGCTGGCGGTCCGGGCAGCGGGTTCGACGTCGGCTTCCGCATCGTGCGCGACGTTCCCTAGCATGCCGCAAGCTCAGCGTCGCTTCTTCTTCAGCTTGACCATGAACTCGTGCCCCGATTCGAGCAGCTCGCGCAGCTCCGCGTCAGGCATGAGGTCCACCCGCGCGAGCACCGCGTCATAGTCCTTGTAGTGCGCGGTGAAGTAGTAGACCTGCGGGTTGCGCGCGATGAGGTACTCGCGCTCCATGATGCTCATGCGGACGCCGAGCGTGCCCTTCTCGACTTCCTTCTTGTCGGGGAACCATGCGAAGGTCTTGCCACTCACCTTGAAAGCGGCATAGCCGTAGGAACTGCCCGGCTCGACGTCGGGCAACGTGCTGGCGATCGCATGGACACGCGCGACACCAGAGCGTTTCGGAGTCGCATCCGTCACGCCATCCTCACTCGGCAAGTTTGCGGGCACGTCCCACTCCTTCGACATCCGCCGCCGCGATGCGCGCCGCTGCTATCGTCCAATCGATCGCCGGAGCCACGTCGGCATCGTCCATCGCAATACTCGCCTCGGCGCGCTCGATCACCGGCGCACCAAGCTCCGCCGGGAGCGCCTTGCCGAATGCAATCTCGCCACGTCGGCAGAGGCGCTCCTCGCGCGCCCGATCCTCATCCCGACTGTATCCGCCCACGCGCTTCCGGAATTGGGCTACGCGCGCGTGAATGCCTTCGTGCAGGATCGAAGACGCGACCACCGCGGCCGAGATGTCCCGGCGAGCGAGAAACGTCAGCTCCGTAAGACACGTTCGTGTGTCGGGCATGTAGGCGCCGCGACATGGATAGCGAACGATCAGAAACTGCGCGAGGTCGCGTTCGAGATGCCGAAGGCGACGCGGCGCGTATTGCTCCAGTAACGCGAGCGCCTCATCGAGTCGCGTAAGCACCGCCGCGGTCTCGATATCCGGACGTGAATTGTCGACCACCACAACGAACCCGCGCACGTGGTGCTCCTCGCGCAACTTGCTCGCAAGCCAGGCCCCAAGCCTGCTTCGGAGGTTGGTCAGCATGCCGTCCATTCATGCAATCTAGGGAAGACCGTGTACAGGGGACACCATCGCGTCCCTATTAAAGGACGCTCGACGACGGCGAAATGGCGGCGCGACTCGCTAACCGCATCACTGTCCACGACTTCGGTTCGTGTGTGACGTCGGCACGGTCTGCGCGTAACGGCGTGCGTTGTCATCTCCTTCCCCCACCGGGGTGTCTCGATGCGACGGTTGCGAACCTCGTTGATCGGTCTCGCCATTGTCTGGAGCGAAGGTCATGTCGACGCGAGTGCCGTAGCGAAGATCAGGCTACGACGATCATTGCGCCCCGCGTCGCGTCGCCACGTAGAGCGTATGCATGGGGCCCGTCGTGTCGTGCGCGCGCACGAGGAGCGTTGTGACCTCGAGCGCCGCTCCGCGGAGCGCGCGCGCGAACTTCGGGTCGTCACCAACGGACCAGTAGACGATCGAACCGCCGGCCCGCAGTGCGGCGACCGTGAGACCGATGCCGCGCGCGTCGTACAGTCGCGCATTCTCCGACATCAGCATCCCATCCGGCCCATTGTCCGTATCGAGCATGATGGCATCGAACGCTCCCGGGCTCATGCGGAGCACGTTGGTCACGTCGCCGTGCACCACATGGACTCGCGCATCGCGCAACGCCTCCACCGATAAGCCGTAGCGCGGGTCGGCATTCCACTCGACCACCTCGGGCACGAGCTCCGCGACCACGACCTCGGCATCATCGCCCAACTGCTGGAGCGCCGCGCGCAGCGTGAAGCCGAGCCCGAGTCCGCCGATCAGCACGCGTGCGTTCGCGCGCTCGCGGATTGGCGCGCACGCGACTTCGGCCAGCCGGTCCTCTGACAGGTGCCGGCGCGTGGACATCAACTCCACGCCATCGGCGCGGATGAGATAGGCACCGTCGTGCCGATAGAGCGCGATCACCGTGCCATTCGGTGAGCGCGCCTCTCCGAGTCGTTCGAGTGGCTTCATCAGCGGTTGGGATTGCGAAGCGAGCAATCTTCGAACGGCGCCGCGGTCGCTCGAAGCGCGCCCAGGTGATCATGCCTCATGAGCGAACCATACAATGCCGCTACGCACCAAACTGACGGAGGTGGTGGTCGACGTGTTTGTACATGAGCTCCGCCCACTCAGCCGGCGTGATGCGTCCGAAGAATGGATGCGGATGCGTGGTGCATTCAGCCGCTGCCCCGCTGGCGAACCGATCGACCAGCACGACGAGTCGCGCACGCTCGCGCTCGAAGTCGCGCTCGTCGCTGATGACCAGATCAGGCGCCGTTGGGGAGTTCCGACGCATCGGTTCGTCGTTACCGAGCGCGAACCGCTTGACCACTGGTCCGAGCGCGCGCCCGATCAGGACGCGCGGCGGCCGCACATCGCCGAGCGCCATGTCCAATCCCACGGAGCAATGGGCGAGCGCTTGGGAGACGGTCATTGTTCCCCACTGCCGTTGGCTTGCCGGCTGCAACTGCTGGAGCCGTGCCTGGACCTCGGCTGCAACCGCCGGCTCGAAGAGAGTTCGCATGCAATCAGGAAGTTGGGATGATCGCCGCCGACATCAGGGCTTCGCTTTCCTGGCCGCTTTCGGCTTGCGAGAACTGTTGAGTGTTACCGCTCGCTTCACGAGCGCCTTGAAGGCCGACGCGTCGACGTTTTCTCCCTCACCGATGTCGATGGCGCGGCGAACGTTGCCGTCGAGGCTCGAGTTGAAGAGACCCGTGGGATCGTCCAGTGCCGCGCCCTTCGCGAATGTCAGCTTCACCACCTTCTTGTAGGATTCGCCCGTGCAGATGATTCCGTCGTGTGACCAGACCGGCGTGCCCATCCACTTCCACTCCTCGATGACGTCCGGCGCTGCATCCTTGATGAGCTTGCGCATCCTGCCCAGCGTCTCCCCGCGCCAGTCGCCAAGCTCGGCGATCCGGTTCGTGATCAACTCTGATGCCGAAGCGCCTTCGCTCGCGACTGCTTTCTTCATGGCCTCATCCTGGTTGGTGCAGGAAAGTGTTGGACGACCGAGGGCGTGGCAACATGCACGCGCCGGTCGACCTTGGTGATGTCGAGCAGTGGCCAGCGATGAATGGCGATCGACTCAACCCTGCCAACGGTCGAGCGCGACGATCTGGATGAGATTCCCGCACGTGTCGTTCAGCATCGCGATTGTCGAACCGATCACCTTGGTCGGAGGCATGGTGAACTCCGCGCCAAGCGGTTTCATGCGATCGTGTTCATTCTGCACGTCGTCGACGTAGAACATGGCGGTGGGCTGGCCCTGCTCGAACTTCGCCTGCTGGTACGTCTTGGCGGCGGGATTGTCGTTGAGGGCCAACTGCAGCTCGGTGCCCTCCGGTTCTTCCGGCGAGGCAACGGTGAGCCACCTGAATGGTCCCTGGCTGAAGTCCGCCTTTTTCACGAAGCCGAGGACGTCAGTATAGAAGCGCAGCGCCTTCTCCTGGTCGTTCACGTAGATACTGGTGATCTTGAGTTTCACGGGCGTGTTCTCCGGTCACGATGTGGTTGATGGGGTTCTTGCGTCGATACCGAACTGCCTGCTGTACTCGGCGTTCAGGCGTTGCCATTCGAACTTCATCGCCTCCCCACCGACGATGCGCCCGATCGGCTCATTGGCCAGGAAGCGGTCCATGACGTCGAAGCAGATGTGCCAGCCGGCCGCGCCCATCGCCACGAACTTGCGACTGATGGTGTGCCAGAGCGTGAGGCGGGTGCCGTCGCCGATTGGTGCGAGTTCCCACCGCATGGCATTCTCGCCCCAAGTGTACTCGAGCACCCTCGGCTTCTCCGCGCGCGTGACGCGGGTGGACGACACCTGCGGCGTCGGCGTCGCGACTGTCGAGAGTTTCGCCGGTCCCGTGGTACCGAGGTTCCGGTCCGCGTCGAACGGTGCCCACTCGCGGAGCTGTGCGGGATCCGTCAGCGCGTCCCACACCTTCGTCGGTGAATGGCGTAATTCGCGAACGAGGATGAGCGTCCAGGTGTCGCCGTCCGCTCGGACCTCTGCGCCATTGGCGGCGCCCGGTGCATACGTCGAGCGGCCGCTCATCGTTTCTTCCCCTTTTTGGGAGACGTCTTGTCCATGCGGTCGAGGTGACGTTCGAGCGCATCGACGCGCGTGGACCAGAAATGCCGGAAGGGCGTCAACCAGGCGTCCACCTCCTGGAGGGGCTCGGGCCTGATCCGGTAGACGCGCCGCTGCGCGTCAACGCGTGCCTCGACGAAACCGGCTTCGCGCAGCACTCGGAGGTGTTTGGAGACCGAGGGCTGCGACATCCGCAGCTTCGTCTCGATCTCGCTCACGGACCGCTCCGAGGAGGCAAGGAGCCCAAGGATGGCGCGGCGGTTCGGTTCCGCGATGATGCCGAAGGTTGATTCCATGACGGATATATATCCGAGTAGGTATATACGTGTCAAGGCATATAAAAGCGGACCGCTGTGCCGTGTGGTTGCGCGCAACGCCTACGGCACTCGCGCGATGAATGGCTTGAACGCGGCGAGGCGGGTGTTCGGGATCATGGCCGCGCTGGCGAGCTGTGACACGCTATCCACCAAGTCAGGAGGAGAAAAAACAGGTGGCGGTCGAACGACGAATCACGCCAGCGGTGGCTGCCAGAGTTCAACCTTGTTGCCTTCAGGATCCATGACCCAACCGAACTTTCCGTACTCGGAATCGTCCGTCTTCGCCATGACGTTGCAGCCTTCTTCGCGGAGCGCCTGCAGCAGGGCAGCGAGGTCGTCGACACGATAGTTGACCATGAACGTCGACTTGCTCGGTGCGAAATGCTTGCCGTCGGCGGGGCCAATCAGCCACGCGGTGGTTCCCTTTGTCGCGTTGCCTGCGACATCGGTCCAGTCGAACGAGGCACCTCCCCACGGCTGGACGTCAATACCGAGGTGCTTCCTGTACCAGTCTTGCAGCGCGGCAGGATCGTTCGCGCTGAAGAAGATTCCTCCGATACCTGTGACTCTCTTCATTCGAGGCTCCTCGCGTGAGTGTACGCGTCCAATTTCTGAATACCAGCCGTTCTGGGGCACCTCTCATCATGTTCGAATCCTCGGCAGTCACACCAGGATTCCGCCGACGCTCTCGCGTTGCACGCAAGAAAGATCCTGCAGCTAAAGGGGATAAGCCCTCCCTCGTCCAACAGCCACTGCTCGCCCAAAGCGGCGGTGCAATGCTGTTCCCGGATTGGGCCTCGGATGTTGATGGGTGCGGGCGACAAGAATCACAGGAGCACAACGTTACCTGATGTTCTGTCTCGACACGGGTTGGGCCAGATGCCGCACGAACCAATCGGCAATGGTGCCGCGCACTACGGCCGGTGTGACGAGTGACGGCACGGCGATGTAGCGCCGCCAATCGCCGCTCGCGTCGGTCAGGAGCACGTGATCGATGCCCGGGAACACACGCACGGTCACATCCGAATTGCCGCCGCTGCGGAGCGCCGCCGCGAGCCGATCCGCATCTGCCGCGGGCACTTGGAGGTCGGTGGCGCCATGCACGACGAGCACCGGCACCCCCACGCGTCGCGCGGCGGCTTCGGGATCGAAGGCGAGGAGCGCCGCCTCGTGCCCGTGCCCAACGCGAATCAACGAGTCGTCCTCGGCGCGCGCGGCCGCCAGCGCTGCCGTCAACGCGGAGTCCCTGAGCCCCAGGAAGCGCTCTGCAGCCACACGGTTCTGGTACGCACTCAAGTCGCGCCCGGTGCGACCAGGCGACGACACGAGCACGGCGGCCCGCACCAACACCTCCGGTCGGTCATTGCCGGAGGGGCCAGCCGCGGTCGCTCCAGATGATTGCTCCGCGACGAGCATCGCAGCGAGCGCACCCTCGCTGATTCCGAGGACGCCCAGCCGATCCGGGTCGACGTCTGGACGCGCGCGCAGGTAGGCGAGCGCCGCCCGGGCGTCGGCCGCGCGCACCCGTACGGTCGCACCGTCCGACGTACCCCCAGAACCGCCAATCCCGCGTTGATCGTAACGCAACACCGCGATCCCGCGGCGGCCAAGTGTGTCGGCGAGCTGCCAGAAGACGCCTGGGAGCGGCAATCGACTGTTATTGCGGTCGCTCGCCGTGCTGCCGTGGAGC
>JALYVY010000187.1 GCA_030852985.1 Gemmatimonadota bacterium
TGCCTGAGATGCTCGATCTGGACGCCCTGGATTTTGGCAAGGGCGGTGGCTTGCTCACCGTCGTCGCGCAGGACGCGGAAACCGGCGTGGTGCTCATGCTCGCGCACGCAGATCGCGAGGCACTGGAGCACACCCTGCGCACGGGCGAGATGCACTATCGCAGTCGAACGCGCGGACTGTGGCGGAAGGGTGCCACCAGTGGCAATGTGCAGGTCGTTGTGTCGCTCGCTCCAGATTGCGACGGCGATGCGATTCTCGCGCGCGTCACGTCGGTGGGGCCGGCGTGTCACACGGGCTCGCGCTCCTGTTTCGGTGATCCTGCATTGAGCGCTGAGCCGATCGGGGCCGTCGATGCGATCATCGCCGAACGCATGACAGTGGCGGAAGGAGGAACGAGTTACACCCGACGGCTGTTGGATGATCGCAACCTTCGTCTCAAGAAGATCGGCGAGGAGGCGGCGGAGCTCGTGACCGCCTGTGCGGATGGAGACGCCCACCGCGCGGCCGAGGAAGCCGCAGACCTGATCTACCATGCGCTGGTTGCGCTCAGGGCTGCAGGTGGCTCGCTGGCGGATGTGCAGCGTGTGCTCGCGGCGCGCCACGCTACACCGGATCCCCGCAACCGCTAGAACTGTTCGAGGAGTGTTCGGTTGAGCTTTGACGCATCACCGACGTACGCGAATCGGAAGTCCTTGAGATATTGCCGTGCGACACGGCGGACGTCTTCCGGCGTCACGCGCCGCAACGCCGCCATGAAGCGATCGGCCGCCGCGAAGTCGCCTTGATAGAGCTGGGCACGGGCGAGGAAATTCGCCTGATCCGCGTTCGTCTCGTTCTTCAGGTAGTACTCGGTGATGAACTGCTGCTCGAGGCGCTTCAGCCCGACCGGATCGACGGTCTCTGTCTGCAGCGTCGTCAGCTCGCCACGCATGATCCCAAGCACCTGGTTTGGATCAACGGTGGTGACGTAGAGGCCTGCGATCGCATGGCCCCGCTCGAGGAAGGGCGCCTCGACGGCATAGCTCAGGTTTCGGCGCGAACGCACTTCGGTAAAGAGTCGGCCAGAAAGCACGGCCGCCGCTACGCGTAAGGCCGAATAGTCCGGATCCGTTGCGGCGGGGCCAGGTACGTAGCCGAGCAGGTAGTTCGTCGGGAGGGAACGATTGTCGATCGCCAGTGCACGTCCAGTCGTCGTCACCGCTGGTGGCGGAGTCCACTGGTAGGAGCCCTTCGGCATGGTGGCGATGGTGGATCGCACGAGGTGCTCTACCTGCGCCCGGTCGACATTGCCGACGACGACGAGCAACATGCGCGACGTGACGAATTGTTGCGCGTGGTATTGGCGCAGCTGGCCCACGGTCAGCGCCGACAGGGATTCAACCGTGCCTGTGGGTGAAATCGCGTTGGGGTGGTTCTGGTAGAGCAGGCTGTCGGCGAGCTCCGTGGCGGCGTTGTCGGGTTCGGTATTTCGCTCACGCGCCATGGAGAGAAACTGATCCTTCACCAGCGCGAACTCGCCCGGATCCAGCGTGGGCGCCATGACACGGTCGGCAAGTATGGCCCACGTGGAGTCGAACGTCGCCCGAATGGCGTGGAGTCCAATAGCGGTCCAGTCGTCGGCGGGGTCGATGGTGATGGTGCTCCCCAGGCGTGCGGTACGTTGTCGGACGGTGGCGCCGGGAAACAGGTGCGTTCCCCGCTCGCTCGTTGCGAGCAGGAGTGCCTCGATGCCAGCGGTCGCCGAGGTCAGCTGTCGGGTGCCGCCCAGCAGATACAGATTGGCCGTGACAACTTCCGTGGCAGTATTGCGGCGGAGAATCACCGAGACGCCGTTGACGTCGAATTTCGTGGTGACGGCCGTATCCGGCGCCGCCATTGCAGCGGGACGTGCGGCGTACACGCTGCCCGCGACGGCTGGCGATGCAGCGGCGGCGAGAGACGCCGTAATCGCGGCAATCGCAAATATCCGGTGCCGGATCATGGTGTTCTCCCGGGGGTGAGCTCTGCTTCTGTCAGCTTGATCGCTCGCCGTGTCTCGGGCGACAGCAGCACTCCGGTCACTCGCGGCTTCCCGACGATGTAGCGCGAAGCGTAGCGCTGCAGGTCCTGCGGCGTCTGCTTGGCCATGGTGTCCACGTAACCGAACAGGTAGTCGAGTCCCGTGACCGCCCACCAGAAACCCAGTTGATGGGTGAAGCCGGACGTTCGTTCAAGACTCTCCATTGTATCGACGATGCGCTTGCGCTTGACGCCGTCCACCGCCTCGGTGGTGATGTAGCCTGGCTTGACGACCTCGAGCAATTCCTTGTCGAGCGCCGCGATGGACTCACGTAGTTTGTCGGGCGCGACCTCACCGCTGATCGTGATCGGCCCAACCTGGTTCAGCGTGTAATAATTCACGATCAATGACTGCCACAGCCCACTGTCCACGAGCTTGCGCTGGAAGCGTGAGCCGGGCTGGTTGAGCACATCCGAGAAGACGTCGGCCGCGTAGGTCGCCGGCACGTCGGTGTGTGCGCCGGGTCCATGCCACTGCAGTTCCACGATCACGCTGTTCACGGGCTCCTCGACGACGAGGCCGACGTTTTTCGTGAGTGGCGGGACAGGTGGAATTGGATCGGTCACGAAAGGATCCGCAGCGCGCTTCCATCCACCGAAGAGTCGCCGCGCGGCCATGAACATCGAGTTCGCGTTCACGTCGCCGGTGATGATCACCGCCGTGTTGTTGGGCACGTAGTACTTGCGCTGGATCGTGCGCATCTGGTCGGGGGTGGTCGCCAGGATGACCTGTCGCTCACCGAGCGGGTTCTTCCGGCTCCATGCACTGCCCCAGAGGGCCTTGCTCATCGCCGTCTGGAACGCCGCAAATGGGTTGGACTCCGCGCGATCGTACTCACCAATGACGACGGCGCGCTCGCGCTCCAGCTCTTCCTGCCGGAAGATCGGCGCCTGCAAGGCCGACGACAGCAGTTCGAGGGCGGGCAGTGTACTGTCCGACGGAACGGTGAGGTAGTAGTTGACCTGCTCTTCGGTCGTCGTGCCGTTGAAGACAGCGCCGAGCTCGGACGCGCGATTCACGAAGGCGTCTGGCTGCGGATAACTGCCGTTCGACTTGAAGAACATGTGCTCGTACAAGTGCGACAACCCTTCGTACGTCGCCGATTGCGTGAACGACCCATTCTTTGCGTCCGCCTCGACCGTGGCCAGCGGCACACCGTGATTCTCGACGACGATAATTTCCAGCCCGTTTGGTAGCACTTCGCGACGAATTCGCTTCTCGAGTTCGGCGCGCTGCCCGAATACCTGCGGTGCGGACGTGGCCACCAGCATGACGGCCAGCGTCATGCGTAGTAGCATGCGGTGCCGTAGCGATTGCCCTGCATTCATGATTTCTTTCCTTGGCCAATGTCTAAACTCCCAGCACCCTCGACTGCTACCGCTATATCCCCCGCTGCCCTCGAGCAGGTTGCTCGGGCATTGGCGGGTGACAAGCTACGGCGAAACGATCCGCTCGCGCCCTATACCACCTTCAAGATCGGCGGTCCCGCGGATCTCCTGTACGAAGCCGAGAGCGCGGACGCCCTCGCCGATGCAATCCTAACCGCGCGTCACGCCGAGGTTCCGTATTTCGTGCTGGGGCTGGGTGCCAACGTGCTCATTGCGGACAAGGGATTTCGCGGCATCGTCATCCGGAACCGCGCCTCACGCCACACGTTCGGTGAGGATGGACGGCTGTGGGTGGAGAGCGGCGCCGTCATGGCGAATATCATTCCGGAGGCCGTCCGACAGGGTTGGTCGGGACTCGAGCACTACGTCGGCATTCCGAGCACCGTTGGCGGCGCCATTTGGCAGAACCTGCACTTTCTCTCCCCGGCGCCGGAGCGGGAACGCACCATGTTCATCGCCGAGGTGTTCCAGTCCGCGGAGCTGCTGACGGAGGAAGGAGAGCGCAAGACGGTCGATCGGGAGTACATCGGCTTCGGCTACGACGATACGGTGTTTCATCACCGCCAGGATTACGCGCTCGCCGCAACCTTTCAACTCGAGCGCAAGGATCCTGATGTCATGCAGCGGATCATGCAGGAGAACCTGAGCTGGCGCGGCGCGCGTCATCCGTGGCTCGAATGGCATCCGAGTGCCGGGTCGATCTTCAAGAAGATCGAAGGCGTGGGCGCGGGACGTCTGGTCGATCAGCTCGGGCTCAAGGGATTTCATGTCGGAGACGCGCAAATCTCCTTTATGCACGCGAACATCATGGTCAACCTCGGCAACGCCACCAGCGCGGACGTCATTGGATTGATCAAGCACGCGCAAGGCGCCGTGAAGGAGAAGCTCGGCTACGAGCTCGAGCCCGAGATCAATTTCGTCGGTGAGTTCTAGTCTAGGCGGCGTCAGCTTGGAAGGATCGGCTTCCTGTCGTCGGGCGGAACGAAGTTCGAGAGGAAGAGCCGCTCTTGCGGCGTCAGGCTTCCGATGCCGCTCGCGCTGATCTTGTCGAGGATCCGGTTCACCTCGTCCTTGTTGACGGAGTGCACCGTCCCTCGGTCCACTTTCTTCCAATTGCCCACCAGCGCGTCCGCCGCCGCTGGCACGGCCGTCGCCTCGCGCTTGAAGCGCCTCGCGCCGTGGCGACGTTCGAGGAACAGTAGGTAGAAGAACGCCCCGACGAAACCGCCCAGGTGCGCGAAGTTCGCCACGCCGCCGCCGCCGGTAATGCCACCGAAGAGCGCGATGCCCGTCATGACCGCGACCAGCCAGCGCGCCTCCACCGGAATGATGCCCCAGATGAAGATCTGATCCCGTGGCCAGAAGCGCGCGAAGGCGAGCATCACGCCGAATACACCCGCGGACGCCCCGATCACCGGCGCCGACGGCTCGAACGCGTAAGACATGAACGCGCCTGAAATGCCGCCAACGAAGTAGAGTGCGAAGAACCGCTCCGGGCCAAGACGCTGCTCCACGCGCGAGCCGAAGAAGTACAACCCGATCATGTTGAACAGGATGTGCGTGATGCTGGCGTGCATGAACATGTACGTAACCACCGTCCATGGCCGCGCCAGGATGGCGGACGGTACAAACGCCAGTGCCTGGGTGAGCCCCGGCACCGTCTGCTGTGCGAAGTACATCAGCACGTTGGCGATCAACAATCGCTGAACCCACGCCGTCACTGGCAGTTCTCCTTACTTCATGGCAGGGGTCGCGCGCTCGAGCGATTCGAGCGACGCTGTTTCGTTTTCCCACCCGGCAAGCGCTCGATCGAGCCGCGTCCGCAGCTTCTCGAGCTCCGCGCCCAGCCTGTGCGCCTGTTGTACGCCGTTTGGCCGCGTGTAAAGCTCCGGATCATCCAGCGTTGCAGCAACGCGCGACACTTCTCCCTCCAACTCGGCGACGTCCCGCTCGGATTTATCGGCGCGTTCACGGGCCACCTTGAGTGCCTTGCGCGGATCGTCCTTGATGGGACGCTCGTCGCGGCGTGACGTGCGCTTCTTCTCGTCCACACGTCGCAGGGCCACTTCTTCCGACGCGCGCACCGATGCCGCATGCGCCCGCTCCTCACTTACGACTTCCCACTCCGCGAAGCTGCCGTCGAACTCCGTGATGTGCCGCTCGTGCAGCACCCACACCTTCGAGGCGAGCGCACGTAGCATGGCGCGATCGTGGCTTACGAGGATGACCGTGCCCTCAAAACCCTCGATCGCGTCCTCGAGCACCTCGATCGTCTCGACGTCCAGGTGATTGGTCGGCTCGTCGAGCACAAGCAGGTTCGCCCGCGACAGCATGAGCATCGCGAGCGCCACGCGCGCGCGCTCACCGCCCGAGAGCGTCGCCGCCTTGCGCTGCACTTCGTCACCGGAAAATCCGAAGCGGCCAAGATGGCCCTGGATCATGCGCCGCTCCCATGTCGGCCGCATCTCTTCGATGGCGGCATAGAGCGTCTTGTCCAGCGGCACCTGACCGAGGTTCTGGTCGTAGTAGGCCACGCCAATCGAGTTCCCAACCTTGAGCTCACCGGCTTCTGGTTCCCGCTCGCCCACCAGCGTCTTCAGCAGCGTGGACTTTCCCGAGCCGTTCGGGCCGAGGATGCCGAGTCGGTCGCCACGCATGAGGCGCCCGCTGAATTTCTCGATCAACGTGCGCCCGGGAACAGCGATTGTGAGCGCATCCGCGACCGCAACCTGATCACCCCCGCGCTCGGCAATTTCGAGACGCAACGACATCACGCCGTCACTCCCCACCGGTGAGCTGAGTCGGGGAAGGCGCGCGAGCAGCTTCCGTCGCCCCTTTGCCTGCTTCGTGTTCTGACCCGCGAGGTTTCGCGAGATGTAGTCCACCTGTGCGGTGATCACCTTCTGCTGCTTGTCGAATGCGCGCTGCTGCGCGAGGCGGCGCTCTTCGCGTTGTGTGATGAACGCCTCGTAGCCGCCGGTATATGGAGTCGCGCTGCCCCCCTCGAAGTGGAGCACGTGATCCACGACGGCGGCGAGAAATGCGCGATCGTGGCTCACGAGGACGACCGTCCGGTCTGTCTCGCGGAGGTACTCCTCGAGCCAACGCGTGGTCTCGAGGTCGAGATGGTTCGTCGGTTCATCAAGGAGCAGGATGTCTGATGGTGCCACGAGCTGGCGCGCGAGCCCCACGCGACCGCGCTCGCCGCCGCTCAGCTGTGTCAGCCCCTGCGTGCGCGCCTTCGCAGCATCGAAGCCAAGTCCCTGAAGTACGGCATCCACACGCGGCGCGATGGTGTAGCCGCCCTCCCGCTCGAAACGCTCGAGATCGCGCCCATAGCGGGACATCGCGGCATCGTCGCTCACGTCGGCCAGTGCGTGAGCCTGCTCCGACAGCGACTGCTCCAGCGCGAGCAGGTCCGCGAAGGGACCGGCGGCCGCCTCCCACACCGTCTGTGCGCTTCCAAAGTCGCGATGCTGGCCCAGCAACGACAGCGTGAGCCCCGTCTGCCGCGCGACCGTGCCCTTGGTGGGAGCCAGATCTCCCGTGATCAGCCGGAAGAGTGTGGTCTTACCTGTGCCGTTTCGACCGATCACGCCCCAACGCTCGCCGGCGCTGATAGTCACGGTGATGTCCGTGAACAACGTCGTGGGCCCGAACTCTACGCCAACGCCACCCAGCGAAACTTGCGTCATCGTGTCACCGCATACGTCGTCACTTTGCCAGCCAGCTCTTCCACATCGTCTCCGCCGCGCCAATCGTCAGCGCATTGCCGTGCCGCACCAGCGGCATCTTCAAAATGAGGGGTTCGTCAGTCAGGATGTCGAGCCAGCGCTCGTCACCATAGCGCGCGGTGCGAAGCCCAAGCTCCGAGTAGCGGCGAGAACCTTCGTCCACGAGGGCCGGAACGCCGAACTTCTGTGCGAAGCGCAGCAACTCGCCACGCGCCGCTGCCCGCTCCTGAAGATCCACGAAGTGCGTCTTGACCCGCCGTTCGGCAAAGAATCGCAACGCCTTGCGCGTCTCCGCGTTCTTTTTCACGCCGAATATCTGAACGTCCATGCCCGCAGCTATGATTCCTGATGATCCTGGTTCTGCTCCGTGCAACGCTCTAGCGAACTTACCTATACCCCCGCGTGGTGGGTACCGGGACGTCACGCGCAGACCCTCTGGGGCAGGCTGTTTCGCCGACCTCCCGATGTGGAAACCCGCTTGGAACGATGGGCCACGCCAGACGACGACGAGCTGGAAGTCCACCGCCTCGACGCAGCGGACCCGAATGCTCGGCTGGTGCCCCGCCTCGTACTGCTCCACGGCCTCGAGGGTACGATTCACTCGAACTACATCCGCGGCACGCTGGCTCTCGCGCGCGACCGCGGATGGGCTGCCGACGTCCTCATCTTTCGCGGATGTGGCACGCGCATGAACCGACAGCGACGGATCTACCACTCCGGCGAGACGGCCGATCTCGACATGGTGGTGCACCGCCTTGTCGAAGAGAATCCAGGCCAACCGATGGTCCTCGCCGGATTCTCACTCGGTGGCAATGTGCTCTTGAAGTGGTTGGGAGAGCGGGGAGACTGCCTCCCCCGTGCCATTCGCGGCGCGGCCACCGTCTCCGTACCCTTTGACCTCGAAGCGGGCACTCGGCAGATCGAGTATGGCTTTTCCCGGATCTACACCCATCACTTCCTCCGATCACTTGTGGTGAAGGCTCGGGCAAAGCTGCTCGCATATCCCGACCTGTTCGACCGCGATCGCCTCGAGCAGGTGAAGACGCTCTACGATTTTGATGACGTCGTCACGGCCCCGGTACACGGCTTCACGGACGCTCACGACTACTACAGTCAGTCCAGCGCACTGCACTTTCTTCCTCTTGTGCGTTCGCCCACACTTCTGCTAAGCGCCACCGACGATCCTTTCATGTCGTCCAGCACTGCCGATGCTGTTCTGAAAGTGGCGCGAGCGAACAGTTTCTTGCATGCAGAGTTCCATTCGCGCGGTGGCCACGTTGGCTTTGTCGCTGGACGTATTCCTTTTCTGTCGCATTACTACGCCGAGGAACGCGTGATAGAGTTTCTCTCGAAGCAACTCATCCGTTGATGACGTCTGCTTGCCGCGCCCTATCCACTCGCTGATTCGTCGTGTCCTACATCTACCTCGCATCATTCATCGGCGGGCTCCTGCTCGGCGTACGGCTCATGTTCTACGGCGCCGAGCACAGAAGGCGGCCATCTGCCGACGCATTGCCGCTACGGCGGTGGGAGCCGGGATCCGTTGGATTTCTGGTCATGTTCGGAATTCTCGGATACATCTTCACGCGCAACGCGACGATGTCGTTGGCAATGAGCGCGGCGATGAGCGTACTTGGCGGGGCGGCTTTTGGCCTGCTCGTCACCTGGCTCGCGATCAAGACGGCGCGCCTTCAGCCCGAGCATGACCCCGACGATCCGCGCTATGTTCTCCAGGGACGCGTTGGAGTGGTGACCGTACCCATCCCTGTCGGTGGCGAGGGAATGATCCGCTACGAGGAGAATGGGTCCGCGCCATTGGTGCCAGCGCGCGACATCGACGGCGGCGCCATCGCTGCGGGTGAAGAGATCTGCATCGAGCGTGTGGAGGACGGCGTTGCGCACGTGGAGCTGTGGCGGCTCGTGGAGCAGCGGCTCTAGATATTGGCGCGTAGGAAGTTCATGGTGGTGGTGGTGATGGGCGCCAGCCGGGAGGGTGCATGTCGGAGCTACTGATCTTTGCGCTGATCTTTGGTGGTTTTTTCGTGCTCCGTGGTATCGCTGCCACACTCGTCTTCTATTTCATCCTGCCTCAGGGCGACCGCTGCCCTAACTGTGACGCGGTTACGCTGCGCATCGAGGCGCGCCGGATGAACAGGCTCGTGCCCGCACTACGCTCCAG
>JALYVY010000046.1 GCA_030852985.1 Gemmatimonadota bacterium
GCCGCGCGGATCGCTGTAACCGCTGTAGAAGACCAGCCCTGGATCCTTTCCCGAGGGCGCGTTGGCCTGCGCCAGTAGCGGGTTGTCCTCGCGCGTGCCGTAGTCGATGAACGCATCGATGCGAATAAACCCATCGCGGGCCTGCAGGAACGCGCGCACAAGATCGGCGCGCAGGTTCAATGACTTGGGCGCCTGGTAGAATGGGAGCGAATAGGGAAAGAAGCTGGCCGTGCGCTCGATGTCGTACGAGTCCCTCGGATTCTTCTCCTTCGAACGCCGCATCGGTTCGACGAGCGCGGCGAGGCGCTCGTGCGCGGAGAGCGTAAGCCAACTCATACCCGCGGGCGTGGCATGCAGGTGTGGATTGCCGTCCACGTCGCGTATGGCGACGAAGCCGTACGCGAGCAGCGCGCTTGACGCGTGATCGACGCGATTCGCCTCGAGAAATTTCGTCACCCACGCGGGCGGCACAACGAGTCGCCGCTCGATGTCGGCGCGGGTTCGCGCGAACACCGCGCCGTCGTTCGCGCGCACACGCACGGGAGAGGACGCGATCGCCGCGAGCAATGTGGTCATGTCCTCCATGTGCAGGGCAAGGACGAATGTCTCACCAACCTTCACGACAGTCGGCGGCACAGGTGGAGAGCGCGTGAGCTCGCGCGTCACCGTCGGCCACAATCCGATCGTCGGCTCCAGATCCTCGGCGCGCATTCCACCGAACACCACCATGGACGACAAGCCTGTGTGAATCGCGGAGGCGAGGGGTGGAATCTCGTCGTCGTCGAGCGTGGCAAGCAACTCGCGCAACGGTAAACCGTCGGGATGGTCGAGCAGCGTGCGCGCCAGTTCCTGAAGGTCGAACAACACAGTGCCGTCCGACACATAGTCGGCGGAGTTCAAGCCATGCGTATCAGCCCAATCGAGCAGCGACTGCTGGTCGTCCGCGGCCAGGAGATCGCCAACCCACGCGGGGTACTCGACGAAGGGCAAGAGCGTCTGGCGAGTGGCATACACCCGCGACCGCAGTGCGGCGGAGGCGATCCGCTGCACCTCGTCGCCCGTAAAGTGTTCCTGCATGTAGCGCAGCAACGTCTCGCGCTGCAGATGCTGGCTCACCTCGCGCGGCGCGACGTGAAAGATCTGGTGGCGGCCCATGGCACGAAGCACCTTCACGAGCGCGCGACGCTCGTCGCCGAGCCACAGGCGTTGCTTGTCCGGCTCGTAGACGGCGATGCCGCTGTGCACGACTTCCGCCAGGTACGGCTCGAAGCGCATCGCCGGCGCATACCCGTGCGTCTTGAGCTCGTGCAGCAGGACGTCACGCGCCGGGAGTGTCAACGCGTCCCATCGTCCCAGCTCACGAAGGACCGACGTCCAGTCGACATCGAAGAGCTTCATGTGAACGCGCGCGCGTCCGCGATCTGGTATTCGTAGCCCTGCTCGCACAGGAAGAGCTGCCGCTTGAGCGCGAAGTCCTGCTCGACGGTATCGGCGGTGACGATGCTGTAGAAGCTGGCCTGGTTCGCACCGGGCTTGGGACGGAGAATGCGTCCAAGCCGCTGCGCTTCTTCCTGGCGTGAACCGAAGGTGCCCGAGACCTGGATCGCGAGCGACGCATCTGGAAGGTCGATCGCGAAGTTCGCTACCTTCGAAACGACGAGCGCCGGCAGCGCGCCGATCCTGAATTGCTCGTACAGCACATCGCGTCTTTGTTGCGGCGTCGAACCCGTGATCAGCGGGACATCCATCTCCGTCGCCAGGGTCTCGAGCTGGTCGACATACATGCCGATGATCAGCGCCGGCTCACCCGGATGACGCGCGATGATGTCGCGGACCACTTGCACCTTGTCCGGATTCTCGGACGCCACGCGGAACTTGTTGCGCGCATCGGCGACGGCATACGGCATCCGCGACGACTCCCCAAGCGCCACGCGCACCTCCGTGCACACCGCGGTCGCAATCCAGCCTTGCCGCTCGAGCACCTTCCACGGCACGTCAGCCTTCTTGGGGCCGATCAGGGCGAAGACATCATCCTCGCGCCCGTCCTCCCGCACGAGCGTGGCCGTGAGCCCGAGACGACGACGCGCCTGAAGCCCCGCGGTGATCTGGAAGACCGGCGCCGGCAGGAGATGCACCTCGTCGTAGATGATCAGCCCCCAGTTGCGCTCATCGAACAGCGCGAGGTGCGTAAACTCTGCATCCTTGCTCGCGCGATGCGTGAGGATCTGGTACGTGGCCACGGTGATCGGTCGCACGTCTTTCGTGGTCGCGGAGTATTCGCCAATGGATTCGGGCGCGATGTCGGTCTTGTCGAGCAATTCGCGGATCCATTGCCGCACCGCGGTGACGCTCGTGGTGAGGATGAGCGTCGACGACTGCACAGCGGACATGACACCCATGCCGACCACCGTCTTCCCGGCGCCACATGGGAGCACGATCACGCCCGAGCCGCCGCGTGTGGAGCCGAGTGCGTGGAACGCGTGAACCGCCTGTAGCTGGTAGTCGCGGAGGGCAAAGGGCGCACCGGCGCGCGTATCCGGTCGAAGCGCGACCTCGAGCGACTCCCCCTCCGTATAACCCGCGACGTCCTCGGCCGGAAATCCCGCCTTGATGAGCGCCTGCTTGATGCGGCCGCGATCACCCTGGCGGATGCGGAATGTCGTTGGTCCAGTGCGATCGCCGAGCAGGGGCGAGAGCTGCTTGCCATGCGCGAGCTCCTCGGCGAGATGCGCGTCGCTGGCGTGAAGGAGCAGGTGCGTGGCATCCGCGTCATCCTCGTCGCGCACGATGCGCAGGCGCCCGTAGCGATGCGCGAAGTCGCGAACCTGGTTGGTGATGCTGGGCGGAACCGGGAAGCGCGAGAAGGTAGTGAGCGTCCCCGCGATCTCCTCGACGTCGACACCCGCGGCGCACGCATTCCAGATGCTGAGCGGCGTGATGCGGTACGTATGAATGTGCTCGGGCGACTTCACCAGCTCGGCAAAGCGGGCCAGCGCGTCACGCGCTTCGGAGTACCGGGCCGACGACAGGTCGACGAGGATGGTGAGGTCGCCCTGAACGATCAGTGGATTGTCGTTCACGGGAGTGGTTCATCGATGGCAAGCCAGATGTTCATGCTGATCAAGTTCGCCTCCCCGCCGGCGCCGTGCCAGCGAAGTCCCAGGTCCGGGAAAAATGCCCTCCAGCACGCGCGGCACTTCGCATGCACTGTGCGCCGCCATGAATCACAAGACAGCCATCGCCCTTATCGCCGCGACGGTCCTCGGCGCCGCCTGCTCCCCCTCCCAGGATCAGGAGGTGGCCATCGGACGCCAGAACGCCGAGCAGGTCAACGCAAAACTCCCCATCCTCCACGACCCCGCCGCCGCGGACTACGTCCAGCAGCTCGGCATGTCGATGGCCGCGAAGACCTCCCGCTCCGACCTGGATTGGAAGTTCTTCATCGTCGACAGCAAGGACGTCAATGCCTTCGCGCTGCCGGGAGGCTTCATCTACGTCAATCGCGGACTCATCGACCACGCGGATCAGCTCGACGAGCTCGCAGGCGCCATCGGCCACGAGATCGGTCATGTCGTCCTGCGCCACTCCGTACAACAGATGACTCAGGGCACCAAGGCGAACATCGCGGTCTCGCTCGGCTGCACGCTCACGCGGATCTGCAACAACGACCTTGCGCGCGCGGCCATCCAGATCGGCGGCGCGGCGCTCTTCGCCCGCTACAGCCGACGGGACGAAGCGGAGGCCGACTCGGTCGCCGTGGAGAACGTGATGCGCGTCGGCATCGACCCGCACGGTATCCCAGTGTTGTTCGAACGTTTGTTAGAAGAGCGTAAGACCTCCCCGATGCGGATCGAGGCGTTCTTTGCCTCCCATCCAATGGAAGAAGACCGCATTCGCGCGACGGCACGCGAGATCAACGCCATCGATCCCGCCGAACTGCGCGGCCTCAAGCGCGACGACGCGGGCTATCAGGCGTTCAAGGAAAGATTGAAGACGCTTCCGAGAGCCGCAGACCCGGACCCCGCCCAGCAGCTGGCGCCTGAGGCGCTACGGACCGCGCCTTAGCGTGTTGCGCACGCCACCATGACGCATATATTCGCGCACGGAGTTCCGGCGCAGCCTGGCCGGGTGTCGTTCCCACCCGCTGCGGAACCTCAAGATGCGCGTTACGTCGCTCGCGCTCGGCGCCAGCCTCGCCATTGCTGCCGGTACGGTAAGCCAGTCGAAGGCCGATAAGACAGCCGGCCGCGGTTTATCGCACGACACGACCACGAACGCGTCGGCGGTTCGCAGGGATCTGCCCGTCCGCTCCAGCGGCGCCGACCTCATCACCGCCTTCCTTGGCAAGCCGCTCAGCGCGACCGACTCGACTACGCTCGACGTCATCATCGTCTCGATTCCGGATCCGATCAGCTCACATCTCGACTGGTCGTACGATGCGCAACTCGAATCCGTGCGACGGGCCTTCGAGCGCAACGGATATCTCGTCGACCGATTCTGGCTTCCCTGGCGACAGCCCCTCGACTCCGTAGCCGTGAGCCTCGCCACCGCCGAGGCGCTACCGGGTGCGCGCGTGCCCGGCGTCATTCTCTTCCGGAAGAGCACCGGCGTGCACCCCGACCTGCGACTCGTCTACGTCGTCGGTGAGGTGCCCACGCTCGGCATCCACAAGCCCGCGCTGCGCGAAGCGCTCAACGAGCGTGCACGGTTGCTGGCGCAGGCGGGGATGCCGGACACCGTCATCCGCATCGTGGGGCCGGCCTTCTCGGGCTCTTCACGGTCGATGCGCCTGGCGATCGACGGTTGGCGCGACAGTACGAAGAGCACGACACCCGTCCGGATAGTGACCGGAGCGGCGTCGGACTTCGGCAACCTTGCCATGCTGACCGGACCGCGCCTGTCGTTCACATCCACGGTGCATACCAGTGCCCGGCTCCTTGACGCTGCCCTGGCGCTCCTCGTCGACAAGCTCGAGATCAAGAAGTCCGAGGTCGCATTCCTGATCGAGGGCTCCACCCAGTACGGCGCCGGCGCCCAGCAGGTGAAGGACAGCACCGACAATGAGCAGAGAGGCGACACCGCCGACGTACCGCTCAGCGTCTCCTTTCCCCTGAGCATCTCGAGCCTGCGCGCGCAGTACGCGCGACATCCCGAGGATCAGCTTGCGCTGAGCAAGTCGGACGCGGCGGCAGCGAAGACCGCACCACGACTTCCACTCGACACGCGCGAGCCCGCGTCACTCACCGAAAGCCCGCGCAACCTTTCACAGCTCACGCCCTCGGCCACGGAGATCATGTTTCTCCAGCTCGAGCGCACGCTGCTGTCGCACCGCATTCGTGCCGTTGCCATCCTCGCGACCGACATTCGCGACCAGCTCTTCCTTGCGTCAGAGCTTCGCAAGCGGCTGCCTGATCTCCAGCTCGTGTTCATCGGCAGCAACTCGCTTCTCCTCAGGGCCGAGTACGCCGAGGCCCTCGTGGGCAGCTTTGTCATCTCGACGTATCCGCTCTTCGCCGAGAACCAGTTCTGGGATCTCACGAAGAACGACAACGAGCGCGTCGCGTTCATGAGCGACGAGTCGGAAGGCACCTTCAATGCGCTGCTCCACCAGCTCGGCGCCGATTCCGCGATGGCCGAGTACATCTCGCCGATGCTGCACGACAGCATCGCTCGAGCACGGCGGCCGCCGGTGTGGTATACGGTGATCGGGCGCGATGCCGTCTATCCCCTCGCACTCGACAACACTTCGCCGAAGTCGGCGGTGCAGGACAGTATCTACATGTTTTCGCGCCTTGCCGAGGGAAAGCGATCCGAGACGGAACGCTTTCCCTGGCGCAACGAGTTCTTCATTGCGCTCGCCGCGCTGGGCTTGGGGTTCGTCGTCGCCGTCGCGCTGCTTCAGTTCCGCACGGCCACGCGTGTCGACGCGGCACTGGTGTCGCCGTTTGGGTCGGACGCACTGCGCGAGGGCAACGCATCGGGGCGCGCTACCGATGGCACCGGGCGTCGCGTGGCCGAGGCGACATCGCTGCTCCTGCATCGGGAGCTCTACGTTTTCCTGCGCTACGTCGCCCTGTTCGGCGCGTTCAGTGCGGCCATGCTCCTGGTGTTGCGCCCGAGTGCGCACGGCATCGCGCTGTCGAAGTTTGCGCTGTTGCTGTGCGCGCTGGTGGCGTTGGCGCTGAGCGTCCTCATGCTCATCCGCGTCCTCTCGCAGACGCTCGACATCAGTCATCTCGGCCGCGCGCACAACGTCAGCCTGCTTGCTGCGGGCCGGTCGCCGAGGCGCCACACGCTGCTGTGGAAAATCGAGAAGGTGGCGCGGTTCGCGATGCTGTTGATGGGGCTGGGCTACTTGATGCTCATCCTGCTCTTTCTTGCGCAGGTACTGCACCTCGACGCGCGCGAGTCGACCTTCTTCTTCCATCGTGCGGTGGCGCTCGCGGGCGGCGTGTCGTCGGCCGTGCCGATCGTGCTCGCCTCGCTCGGCTTCGTTACGTGGTGCTCGTGGCATCTTGTGCGCATCGAGTTGCTGTCGGAGCCAACGGTCTACGAGCACTTCCTCCTGCACAGTGCGGCCGCGGAGGCGTGGCTCGCGGAGGCGCGCATCCGGGTGCGGGCGATCGAGCGCGACATCAAGCACGGCTTCAACGCAGCGGCAGGCTGGGCAAGGAGTGCGGTGGACACCGTGCCGGACGGGCACGCCGCTCCGGGCGACGCGACCGCCGTCGCGGCCAACGAGACGCGTGCATTCCTCATGCGGGCCGAGGCGCTGTCGTATCACGTCGAGCAGTTGGCGATCGATGCGCAGGTCACCGTGGCGCGGGCCATCGGCGCAATTGACAAGCCAACCGCGGAGCAGCAGGCGGTCATCTCGCAGCACACGCGCGAGACCGAGCGCGTGCGGCAGCGCTGTCGCGACACGCTGGCTCGTGCGCGCGACCTTTGCGGCGTAACCGCGGCGACCATCGGGGCGGGTGTGGAGTCGCAAGGTGGCGGAACCGGTGGCGCGAAGATGAACGTCGGAAATTCGGCGCGCGCGCGTTCGTCGAGCGGCGCGTTCTACGAGCGCCGACGCGAACCACGATTGACGGCGACGAGCGGATGGCGGCGTTGGATGAGGGTGGGGATGGACTGGCTCGACGATCGCGATCGTGACAAGTGGTTGGATCGCCGCTCCATGTCCGCGGCGCAGAAAGTCCGCGACGCCCTGCTCTACCTCATTCCGTCGTTCGGCGCACTCGGCATGCTGGCTGGCCTGTGTGTGCTCGGAATCTGGTTGAGCACGCATTTCGAGCTGACCATGGAGTCGCTTGTGCTCACGACGCATTGGTGGCTCTCGGGCATGTCGTCGTTCGATGTGCTCTTCCGGTTCACCGTCATTGCGAGCATCGGTGCCACGACGTGGGCCATCTATCGCTTCGTCACGGTGTGGAGCGGCATTCGCGCTGTGCTGGACGACATCGACCCGGTGCTGCATCCCGGTTTTGTGAAGCTGCCACCGAAGCTCGCCAGGATCACGCGTCTTACGCCATTCGGCGAGACTTCACGTCATGAGATCGAGCGCGAGGTGGAAGACCAGTGGGTCGAGCTGAACTGCATCGAGGTCTCGGCGGCGCTGCGGTTGCCGGCGACTATCGTTGCACCGCCGATGCCGAGGTCGCGGCCGTATGAGATCGATGAGAGTGCGCAGCAGCTCTTCGGCACACTGCACGACAGGATGCAGGAGTGCAAGGCAAAGCGGTTGCTGAGCGAACATGCGCCGGCGAAGGACGCGGAGATGTCTCCGGATCAGCAGTGGGCCGCGAAGCTTGCGGCGCTGTATGCCGTGTATGTCGCCGATTACATCGACTGGGTGTTCCAGCACCTGCGGTATCTCGCGTCGTTCATGATGATCGCGATGGTGCTGACGTCGATCCTGCTGGCGTCGTACTCATTTCATCCGCAGAGCGTGTTCCGCATCCTCATGCTGCTGATCATGGGCGTCGCGGTTCTGGTGATCGTGAGCGCGGTGGTGCAGATCAACCGGCATCCAGTGCTCCGTGCGATCACCAATCCGGCGACGGGGCCATCTGGATGGAACCCGCAGCTCATGAGCAACCTGATCACGTACGTGCTGGTGCCGCTGATCACGGTGGCGAGCACGCAGCTGCCGCAGGTGCGGGAGTTCCTGTTCTCGTGGGTGACGCCGCTGTTGCGGGCGTTCGTGAAGAACTAAGGCGCGGAGACGATCTCGAATCCTGCGGTGACGAAGTGTCGGTCGATGGACAACGCGCGCGTGATGCCTTCACGCTTCATCACCTCGAACGACACCGCATCGCAGAGCGAGAAATTCCGGTCGCGATACGGCCGGAGCCAGCGTTCGACGGCGGTCGTCACGAGCGCCGCGTCGACCGGCAGCATGACATGGGTAGGATCCGACATGGCACTTTCGACGGCCGCCATTGCCTTGTCACGTCCAAGCAATCGAAGAAAGAGCGCGTGTGATTCGCCGAGTATCATCGGCGTAAGCACGATGCGATATCCCTGTTGGACTGCCGACGTATATGCAGCGCGCGCCTCTTCGTGCTGGGCTTGGCCGCGGATTGCTGCCGCGATCCAGCCCGAGGTGTCGAGGAAGACCGCCCGCTTCACTTTCGCTTTCGCGCGACCTTCGCTGGCGTCGGGGCGGCTTCCCAGGACGCCATCTCCCAGTCAGCCAGGTAGTCGTCGTGACGAGCGGCCACGTCGGCCGGCGCATCGAGTGCCGTGTCGCCTGCTGCGCTCTCGAGGAAGGCCAGCGCGGGGCTGACGTCCGCAAGGATCTCCGCGGCAAAGCGACGCAGCCCTCGCCGGAGCACCTCGGCGCGGGATAGACCGGAGGCGACGGCCGCGCGTTCGAGCAGCGCGCGATCCGGGACCTCCATGTACACCTGCACCGGCTCGCGCACGGAGCGGTCCGTCTTCTTTGCGCTCATACATGTGCTCCTGATATGTACTACATGTATGATATACATGTATCTGGAGAAAGGCAACGTTCCCGTCGGTAAACCGCAGCAGCACAGTAGCGTGCGCAGCGCACGCTACTGCGCCCGAAGGTCAGATGGCGCGCTCGAGTCCCTCGAACAATTCCGCAAGCGATATCCCGACGTCGACGTCGAGCACCGGGACGTGCCACGTGATCTCGTGGCGAACCCATCGTGCCCTGCCCCGCCGCTCGAGAGACCTCGACACTCAGGTCCTCGAGATCGCTGAGCCACACCTCGCGGACGCCGAGTGCGTGGTAGGCGTCGCGCTTGAAGTCGCGGTCGTACCTGCGGGATGACGGGCTGTAGATCTCGACCGCCAACCAGTGCTCCGTATGCTCGTGCCACTTCCTGCTCATTGGCACGCGCGCTGGCACGACGAGCAGGTCCGGCTGGAGTTGGGTGCGAGGAGGGACCGAGATGGCACCCGGGGCTACGACGTGCACCCTGGTGGGCTCATCGAGCTCTCGCATGAGGAGGTGGCCAAGCCGCAGCCCGATGAGCTGGTGCGCAAAGTCCGGCGCCGGCGTCACGAGCAGCACTCCGTCGAGCAGCTCGTAGCGATTCCCGTCGTTCGGGAATGCCTCGATGTCGGCCACCGTGTAGTACGGAATCGTCGCAGCCATGCCCATACGCTACCCCTCCCGCAGGCGATTTGTCCACTCGGCCAGCAAGAGGATAGCCGTATCACCGCCGCGGACGATCATCGAACGATTGCAGGTTGGTTCGCGGTACTGCGACCCTTGATGCCTGGCGGTTACGGAAAGTCCCGAAGCCTTGCGATCATGTCCGGTTCGGAGTCAGGAACTTGCGCACTTCCGTCAGGAGTAGACGGGGAGGCACGGGCTTGGAGAGGTAGACGTCGCACCCCGCAGCGATGGAGGCATCGCGATCCCATGGAGCCGTCAGCCCGGTAATGACAATGATGGGGATGTCGCGTGTGGCGAGATCCTCCCGCAGTGCCCGCACCGCGTTCCAGCCGCTCGTTCCCGGCATGGTCACATCCATCAGGATGAGGCCCGGCCGCTCGCGCTGTACGCTCGCGAGCGCTTCCGCGCCGTCGCCCGCTTCGAGCACGCGGTAGCCGGCCTGCGTGAGCACCTCCACGTACAGCGCGCGCTGCTCTTCGCTGTCTTCGGCGACGAGTATCGTGGCACTCAGGGGAGGCGACTGCGTCATGTCGTGCTGGAAAATGGGAGAGCGGTTCTCTTGGTGCGCCTCTGAACTATAGAAGGGGCGCATCTCGCGCCGTCACTTCGCGGCGAAAAGATATGCGCTGCGTGCTACGGATGGTGAGGCTCCACAATGGTTGCGGTAAGATGCCGCATGTCTTGCCGAGTGGCGTGCGCCGAGCGTACGGTTGGTTTACCATGGTTGTGCGTTGGGGTAGACGATGCGGGATGTCGCGCGGTCGGAAGGCATGCTAATGTCTCCCGAGGAGTTTCTTGTGTACGACATGGACGACGAGGAGCAGGGTGAGCTCGTCCGCGGTGAGTTGCGCGTGACGCCCGCTCCAGGTGCGCCCCATGGAATGATCGCGACCAACCTCGCCGTCTTTCTCTCGGCGCACGTCCGTGACCTGAAGGTGGGATGGGTGTTCACCGGCAGCGTGGGCTATCAGCTTATCGACCTGCCCCGCACGGTCCGTCGGCCGGATGTGTCGTTCGTGCGCGCGGACCGACTTCCATCAGAAGGCGTGGGGCCGGGGTTCCTCAAGCTCGCGCCGGACCTCGTCGTCGAGGTGCTTTCGCCGAGCGAGACGGCGTCAGCGTTGGAGGAGAAGCTCGACGACTACCGTGCGTGCGGGACGTCGCTCATCTGGGTAGTGGATCCGCAGCGACGGAAGGTGATGATCATCGCGAGCGACGCGCCGCCGCGCTGGGTGCGGGAAGGGGACCGGCTGGATGGCGGTGCCGTTCTGCCAGGATTCAGCTGCGGCGTTGCAGATCTGTTGGTGGGCGTGGCGCGGTAACTGGTACCCTGCGCATGCCCCGATGGGCACGAGTCGCCAACGAGCCGCATCTCCTCGTGCACTTCGCGGATCGCTGCTCGAGACCAGGCCGGATGACCAGGATTACTCCAAGCCGTCGAAAAGCTCGCTCAGGTCGACGAGTACCTCGATCTCCAGCACGGGAACATGCCACCTGATGGTATCCCGAACCGACATGCCCGTAGATCCCTTTCGCTCGACGTCCACGCTGCGGTCCTCTAAGTCGACAAGCCACACCTCGTCGACGCCAAGAGCGAGATAGGCATCGCGCTTGAAATCCCGGTCGTAGATGCGGGAGGAGGGGCTGTAGATCTCTACCGCGAGCCAATGCTCGTGATAGTCCGCCCATTTGGTGCTGAATGGGACGCGAGCAGGCACGACGAGGACGTCGGGCTCCAGTTGCGTGCGCGGCGGATAGGAGACGGCGCCGGGTCCAAACACGAACGCCAGGGCGGGAGCGTTCATCTCGCGCATCAGGATGTGGATGAGGCGAGCGGCGAGCAGTTGGTGCGCGGCATTCGGCGCCGGAGTCACGAGCAGGACGCCGTCCAGAAGCTCGTAGCGATTTCCGTCGTTCGGGAAATGCTCGAGGTCCGCGACCGTGTAATACGGGATCGTCGCTGCCATGGCCATACGCTACTCCCCCCGCATGCTGTTTGTCCACTCCGCATGCGGGACGATAGGACGGATGCTTCCTCGCACAAGCATCATCCCACCGCATGAAGTGTTGAATCCGCCAGATCGCTGACGTCGCGCACCTCGATGCTTTGCGGAACCGGGAGGCCGTCGAGTCGAGCGATCATATCCGGTATCGTGATTGGCCTTGTCGCGGGAGCATGGTGCAATGCATATTACACAATAATTACACTAACGGTGCCTAATGGTTCTGAAGACCAAAACCCGCGCGCAGGGCGGATCGCTCGTCGCCACGCTGCCAAGCGAGGTTGCTCGCCGTCTCGCGGTGCAGCCCGGCCAGGAGCTGTACTGGAGAGAGGCCGGTCCGGGCACCTACCTGGTTACCGCTCTGGATCCGGTACAGAGTGAAGCACTCAAGGCCATGGAAGAGGCGATCGACCAGTATCGCGAGGTGTTCGACGCACTCGCGAAGTGAGCGAGCCAACCTGGATTTCGCTCGCCACGCTTCACCTGCTGCATGACCGGCAGCTCGAACTGTTTGGTGGTCTTCGCGGCATTCGCGACGAGGGATCGGTCGAGAGCGCTCTCACGCGGCCGGTGAATGCGTGGCTCTATGAAGAGGCCGTAGAGATCGAGGCGCTCGCCGCCACGTATCTATGCGCCTTGGTGCGTCAACAGGGATACCTGGACGGCAACAAGCGCACAGCACTCGCCGCGATGTTGGTATTCCTGAGGCTCAACGGACGGCGGCTTGCCGCACCCGGACCTGAGCTATATGCCCTCGTGATGGCTGCCGCGACGGGGGCAGTCGGGGTCGAGAAGGTCGCCGAGTGGCTAAGGACCAAAGTCGAATAGCGTGCCGACCGGCGCCTTAGTGGGCACGTGGAGTAATACAAGCCCCAGCACTCCTGATCGTCAGCCGGTGCAAACTGACGAGTGTGTCCTGATTGAAGCCGGGACTCACATACCCTCCAGCATGCGCGAACGCGATTGGGAGACTGCGCTGCCTGCACCACTCGAACACCATCGCTTCACGGGTTGCTAGCACCTCACCCGTGATGCCTGGACGGCCACCGATGGCGCAGTCTTCGTGCGGATCCATTCCGGCATTGTAAAGACAGAGATCGAGCGCCTTACAATCGAGCTCAGCGAGGCATCGTTCGACGGTCGCAAGATATTCTGGCGGGCTGGATACGTACTCGCGGCGTATGCGTTCCGTACCATCGTACCGATCGTAGCCGTCGACCGAGATATCCAGGTGCAGTATCCGCTCCTCGTCGGAGATCAACGACGCCGTGCCGCCACCACTATGCGCATCCAGATCGAGGATGAGCACAGACTCGGCGCCTGCGTTCAGTGCTGCGTGTGCGGCGATGACGAGCCCGTTCAACGTGCAGAATCCTGCGCCGGTGGCGTGGCGAGCGTGGTGAAGGCCGCTCGATAGCGATCCCGCTACACCGTGTTTCATGGCCGAGAGCGCGGCTGCGACGACACCACCGTTGGTCGCGAGCACCATCGGCCAGAGACTTGAATCCCAGGAGAACCCTTGCGACTCGGCGAGCTGCCGAGGCCTCCCCGTTCGCAATGCCTTGATGTAGGCTGCCGAGTGCACGCCAGCGACCTGCTTGGCTGTCAGCGGCCGCGGTTCAACGAGTTCGACACCCTCGATGGGCGCAGACAGCAACGAGGCCGCCACCCAGCCTGCCTTTCGTGTCGTGTCGAACTCGTATCCAGCGAGAACGTATGCCGGTGAGTAGAAGACGTGACACATGCTCGCCAGCTCCCGTACCCCGACTCCACGCCTTGCCACGGCGGTCGCTCAGCGATGCTCCCCGGCTCTTGCCACCGTCCGCGGACGGCCGCCTTTGGCGCCGTTGAGCTTTGCAGCGAGTGACTTGGCATTGCTGCGCACCTGGCTGCCACGCCGGCCGACTTCGCGCGCGGTGAGCGCGAGCACCAATCCCGGAACACTGTAGTCAGCGTCGAGTGCCGGGAACCGGATTGCGCTCCCTGTGGCGCTCAGCTCGACGGCGGCGAGCTGGGCGTGCGTTGCATTGCGCAATGCGGGCAGCGTGCTCACCGGGATGCCCAGCACGTAGCCGTTAATCAGCTCGAGCACAATCCGACCAGTCTTGCGATCGTAACGAGCAGCCTCTGCGCGCAATCCCGCCTCGCGCTCGGCAGTCGCGCGTGTGCGTGCCGCGGGGATCTGTGAGCGGATTCCAGCCTCGGTTGGTCTCCTACCCATGAGGTTTCCTCTGCGTCTCACCGTTGCCTCGGAGTCAGGCAGCAACTTCAACGTACGAGGCCGAAGTGTGCGGCGGTGGAACGGGTTGTCCACTTTCGCGGAGCCCTTCGAGGTGAAAGCCGATCGCGTCGCTCATGACTTTCTCAATCTCTGAACGCGATGCCGCCGTTGCTACACAACCGGGCACGTCTGGCGAGTATGCCGAATAGCCCGTGTCGGTAGGCTCGATGAGGATCAGGTAGCGCTGCATGGCATTCATTCCTCGGGACGGCGCTTGAGGCCGGCTTGCTTCAGGATGCTGTTCAAGGTAGCTGGCGAGAGGTCATCATTGCCAGAGCCGGCAATCGTAACGAGACCGGGTTTCGCGGGATGCTTGAATTGTCGATGACTTCCGCGCGTTCGCGCCAAAGACCATCCATCGTTCGAGAGCAATCGCAATACATCACGGATTTTCATGATTATCGATGGCGAGCGAACAACCAGGTGCTGTGGTGACATCGTACAATGGCGAATGCACGCCGATCCATGTCATCATTTTCCCGCACGACGAATCAGATTCACGCGCGGTGCAGCAGGACTGACATCCTCGGGCCGCGCATCCAACCACTGCGCCCTCGCTTCAGCTCAATTCGTGCATTCCTCGATGCGACACCACCCGCTGACCAGCCGCATCTCCTCGATCGAGCGCACGCGGACGTCCCCGAGCTGGCGTGAGCCGACGACGATCGCCAGCGCTTGCGCGCGTGAGATCGCGACGTTGAGCCGGTTGGTCGACAGCAGGAACTTCGCGCCACGCGGCGCATCGTCGAGCGTGGATGCGCACATCGACACGATCACCACCGGCGCCTCCTGCCCCTGGAACTTGTCGACGGAGCCGACGCGCGCATTCTTGCCGAGGCGCGCCTTTAGTGCGCGAACCTGCATGTTGAACGGGGCGACGATGAGGATGTCGCGCAGTGTCATCGGTCGCTCGGGTTGTCCCTTCACCGTGACTCGACACTCTAACAGTTCAGCGACGAGCGCCTCGATCGCGCAGACCTCTTCGTCGCTGTCCTGCGTGCAGCCTGCGTGATCGATCGGTACGAAGCGGACGCCCGTATCGGTTCCTGCGCGTGTGTTTGACCCACCGATAATGCGGTTCGACACCGTCTGCGGCGCGCTGTGTAGACGTCCCTCGTAGTACGCCTCGGAGATGAAGCGGCAGACGTCGGGATGCATGCGGTACGATGTGCCGAGGAAAATGCCGCGATCCGGTGGGACGGTGGCGTGATCCTGGAGCAAGTACTCGAGCGACGAGCGGCCGCTCTCGCCGGGATGCGATCCCTGCGTGGGTTGGGCGAGCTGCATCTGGTCGCCGAGGAGGATGAGGTTGGCGGCGGATGGTGCGACGGCGACGGCGTTGGCGAGACAGAACTGGCCGGCCTCTTCGATGAATAGGTAGTCGAGCTTGCGTTCGAGGTCCTCGCGCGAGAATGCCCATGCCGTTCCGCCGATGACGAGCGGCCCCTCGGCGATGCTGGCCGCCGCTTCCTTCGACTCGATGTGCGCGAAGCGGCCGCTCACGATCATTGGATGATCGGCGTCACCGGTGCACTTCACCATGCGCGGATTCTGGGCGAGCTCCTCGCCTCGGCGCGCAATGCAATCCATGAGGTTGAGGACGACCTGATGACTGTTCGCCACGATGCCGACGCGCTTGCCATCGTCCACGAGCGCGAGGATCATCTCGGCGGCGATGGTCGTCTTGCCGGTGCCGGGTGGTCCCTGGATGCAGAGTGTTGAGTGATCGAGACGTCGGGCGACGTCGATTGCCTGCGGGATCAGGTCGCGCGATTCGTCGATGTGCAGCGTCGGGCTCTCGAGTGCGGCTGCGTGGGTGTTCGCGTGCGTTTCCGCATCCATGTCCGCGTCGCTCTTGCGCAGGCGCGGCGGGTTGCGCTCGAGGAGATCGCGAAGTGCCGGATGGATGTTCTCGTCGTTCGTCCAGGCGCTAACGAAGCGGAAGATCGATTCGCGCAGCGTTCCCGATGGCATGGGGGACGCCGGGATGAGCGAGAGGCGATCCGGGAGTGACTTCCCTGGTCCGACCTTGAGCTCAATCAGTCCTCCATCACGATCGACATAGCGCTCAATCGCGCACTTCATCCCGTCGGTGCCCGGTATCGCGCACGTCTGGCCGACGTCGAGCTTCGTTTCCTGATCGGGATCGAACCGATACTCGTGTCCGGTTGATCGCTTGATGACACAAGAAGGCGTCTCCGTGCGCACAAGGCCCGCGAGACACTCCATGTCGTCGTAGAGCGCCGACTCCTCCGCATCGAGCTGCTCGAAGTGCTTCCACCACCACGGCTTTTCGGCGCGACGGTGAAACTCGAGCAGCCACGCGAGCAGCATCGTGATGCGCTGCTTCTCTCCTTCCGGCTCCAACTCGGCACGAGCAAGCATCGCGTTCGCGAGGATCTCCGCAGGCTGCGGAATCGTTGGCGTCTCAGGAGCGGCCGTCTTCTCGGGCGCGATGTACGTGATGCCCGCTTCCGCTTGACGCTCGAGCAGCCAGTCGCGTAGCCCAACCGTCGCGACGCAATCGAACTCGTTGTAGATGCGAATGCCTTCCAGAATCGGCGACAACGCTGGATCCTTCGGCTCACCAGCATCGAGCCACTTCTGGTATTCCACGACCGAGCCACCCGCACTGATGACGTCGCCCGACCGCGGCGGCATGTACAGCTTCTCGACGTACTTGAGCGAGTAGCTCGGCGTCCCGATCACGATTCCTTGCAGCACGACCGGATAGAGATCGACGAGGACGTTGTGGCGCAGCAGCTCGTCCACCTCGAACTCGCGCGTGCCGTACTTCGTCATCAGGCGGCAGAGCGCCGTCTTCTCATAGGCCGCGTAATGATAGACGTGGAGCGTTGGATCCCCCTGCCAGCGCGCGTACGTAAAGTCGATGAACTGCTCGAAGGCAAGCTTCTCCTGCGCGTCGTTGTGCGCCCACCACGCCTGGAACACCGGCGCGCCGGTGTCCGTGGTGACGACGCCGAGCAGGTATTCGAGGCCATCGGTGGCCCAGGGGAAGCCTTCGATGTCGAAGTAGATGTCGTTCGTCGACGGCGCCGGCAGCATCGCGAGTCCGCGTCGTGCGCGGTCGGGATCGGGTGCGCGGTGCTTCCACTTGATCTCGTTGGCGAGTCGACTGGCGACCTGCATCTCCGCTTGCTGCTGGAGCTTGTCGTGCGTCGCGCGCGTCATGCGTGGGACGTCTGCGTTCGCGGACGTAGCGAGCTTTGCCACCGTGTCGATACCGGCGTCACGCAGGCGGATGATCTGGCTGCGCGTAATTCCGGCGACGAGGCTCAGGTCGTCCACCTCAGCGAGCAGTCGCTCGGCGGTGGCGGTCCAACGACCGTGGGTGCGATCGGCGCCCGGATCGGGGCGATTGTCTTCAGTCCATTGTTCCTGGAACAACTCGAACGAGCGCTTCAGGCGTTGGTAGTAGTTCCAGAAGTCCTTCGTCTGGAAGTCGGTGGTGGAGTTGTCGCCGAGTATGAAGCCGAAGCGCTCGGGGCGATGGCCCTGCACCGACTCGAGCATGTCGGCGTAGGCGCAGAGCTGGAGTATGAAGTAGGGCTTGGCCTTGCGGGCGAGCTTGGTGTCCCAAGGCTCGTAGGCGAAGTCGCCGAGCTGCGAGGGGACGGGGATGCGGTGGAGGAAGTCGGCGATGCCCATCCATGGGGGAGCGTGCAGCTCGCCCTGGAAGATGATCGGGGCGCCATCTCGCATGGCTGCGAGTGTGTCGTCGTGTGCGGTCTTGGTGCGGGGGATCTCGACGAGGCTTGGCTCGCCCGATCTCAGATTGCTTAGATGCGCTGCCTCGTGCTCCAACCCTCGGCGGATGACGAGCTCCATCTCTTCGTCCTTGATGTCGGGGACGAATGTGGATGTGTGGTGGGCGGAATCAGCGTGATTGCGTTCACACCACGCTGCGAAGTCGCCTTCGAGGAAGGCGATGAGGTCTTTCGGGGAGAAGCGATGGGACTGATCGGGAAGACGCTGCATGCGGCAGAGGCAAGGTCGAATGTTTCACTACTTTCCATAAATGTCCGAGCTGGGTTCCATCGATCAAGTCTTCTCGCTCACCATATGAGCGTGTCGAGGCCTGCCACGTCGGCGAAGTCGGACGCATTCAAGGTGACCAGCGTCGCCTTATGGACGATTGCCTGCGCGGCGATCATGCGGTCAAGCAGCTTGCGTCTCGAGTAACCCGCGGCTGCCACGATCGTGGCGTAGGCATCGGCGGAGTCGACGTCGAATGCAACAGAAGGTATCGCTTCGAGCATGACGTCCAGCCGATCGCGTCGAAGCTGGACGTGTGCGGGATCGCGGTAGACTCCGCCCTCGAGCTCGACCCGTGACACGATCGACATCAGCACCGCCCCTGCCAAGTCAGCAACTTTTGCGGAGACGACCGGGTCGCCGTCGCGAAGGTGGATGAGGACGTTTGTGTCGAGAAGGAAGGGCATGCGTCAGAGGCCGGCTCGTTCGTCCAAGTCGCTGACGTCACGCCGTTCGATGGTCGGCGGCGCGGGCAGTTCGCGGAGCCGCGCAATCATGTCGGGAACAGAGAGTTGGGCAGGGTATATCGTCATCACGTCGCCGGAACGGACGATGACGAGTTCGACGCCTTCGCCGAATGCTACGTCGCGGGGAAGTCTCAGCGCCTCGCTGTTCCCGCTGCGGAAAGTCTTGCTCCGTGCTCGCATGACCTTACCCCTGAGTGTGTATCTACTGGTATATACATTCACAGATGGGTGTACGCAAGCTGTTGGTACCGAGTCGCTTGGATCGAACTAACACAAGAGGAGAGCCTCATTTCACTGAAATGAGGCTCTCCCTTCTGACTGCACGCACGTCATCGATACTGCGGCGATCTACTGCTGGCAGCTCCCCTGCGGATCCGGCTTCGGCTTATCCACCACGACCCGGTGATCGAGATTCGCCACCCGCCGCGCCAGGCTTCCAATGAACGAGTCCACCTGCGCCATGTGCGCATAGTCGATGTACTGCGGCTCGTCCGTCACCTGGTGATAGTCCGCATGGCCGCCGGTGGTGAAGAAGACGATCGGAATGCCATAGCGCGCGTACTCGTAGTGATCACTGCGGCAGTAGATGTTCTGCGGATGCCCGTTCGTGTCCATCGCATAGTCGAACTGCAACCCGTGCTTGCCGGACTTGTTTTCCGTCTCGGCCAGGTCGCCAAGCTCCGTCGAGAGCCGACGTGAGCCAACCAGCTGGAGGTAGCCCTTGCCACCCGTCGTCGGCGCGCCCTCCTTGGTGGAGCCCGTCTGGTCACTCGCGCGGCCGCGGCCGATCATGTCGATGTTGAGCTCCGCCACGATGGAATCACGCGGCACCGTCGGATGGTCGGTGAAATACTCCGAGCCCCAGAGGCCGAGCTCTTCGCCGACGTGCCAGACGAAGAGGATCGAGCGCTTCGTCTTCACCGGCGTCTTCGCGAAATACTCGGCAATCTCGAGCAGGCTCACGGATCCGGTGCCGTCATCGTCCGCGCCGTTGCTGATGGAATCAGGGCGCGCCGACGTGCCGTTCGTCAACTTGCGCACGTGCGCGAGGATGCTGTCCACCACGTGCTGCTGCGATGCGTCGAGCTTCGGCGGCTGCTCGTCGGTCCCCGCCTTCCGGTAAAGGTGGTTCACGACGTAGATGGAATCATGCGCCACGGCAGCGCTCTGGCCATTCGGGCCAGGCCGATTGAAGCCGATGTGATCGTTGTGCGCGCCGATGACGACGTATTCGTTCTTCAGCACCGGATCGGTGCCCGGCAGAACAGCGACGACATTCCTCAGCGGCACATCAGTGGGGAACACCTGCTCGCTCGACGTGAAGCCCAGGTCGCCCGTGATCGCCTTGCCCGCCGTCCCCGTGGCCAGCGACGCAAAGCCAGGCCCAAGCATCCGCTCGGCCACATCGCGCGCGATGTACATATAGAGTGGGACGGACCCGCCGGGCGCATAGCCACTCGCACCCTTGTAGGCGGCGCGAACGCTGTCCGGAAACTCATCCAGCGCAACGACCGCGACGCCGGCCGCACTCGGGAAGTGGCTTGCCACGACGGGCCGGTTGGGTACGTGCGGTGGATTTCCCGGTACTGCGACGGTGGACGCTGTGATGATCACCAGCTTTCCTGCGGCCGCCGCGTCCGAGATTACCGACGCCGAATCCTTCCAGTCGCCGCCCCACACCGTCTGCACGTTGTCGAGCGAGCGCGGCGTGCGACTCGGATCGCGCGGGATGAAGTCGGTCCAGAAGCGAAGCGGCATTCCACCGACCGCGAGCGTCTTCGTCGTGTCGAACGAGCGAATGGGGAAGCGCTTCTCGAATTGCTGGAAGTATCCGCCATTGTCGCCCATGGGCTTGAGGCCGATGCGCTTCGCCTCGGCGGCGATCCAGTCGACTCCCTTGGCGTTTCCCGCCCAGCCCGCGCGGCGGCCTTGCATGGAGTCGTCGGCGAAGAGGTAGAGGCGCGTCTCGAGGTCGCCGGGGGTGATGGACGCCTTTGTCGGCTGTGGCTTATGGGTGCGCGGGAGTGCGAGCGGGGCCCATGGATCGGCCGGTGGCGTGGCGGCGCGCCACTCGCGGGCGATCGGGCGTCTGGGCCGTGCCAAGAGGGCCGCCGGTGCCACGGAGAGGAGGAGCAGAGTGGGGAGTATTTTCATATCGTATTTAGATGGCGCATTGGCGTGGATAGTTTCAAACTCGCCAAGACCTGACTGGTTTTCCGGGGCGACTTCCTTGCGTCCACCACGCCCGGAACACCGGTGCGCCGGTATCCGTGCTGACGACGCCGAGCAGGTACTCGAGGCCGTCGGTGGCCCAGGGGAAGCCTTCGATGTCGAAGAAGGTGTCGGTTGTTGACGGGGCCAGCAGCGTCGCGAGTCCGCGGCGTGCGCGGTCGGGATCGGGTGCGCGGTGCTTCCACTGGATCTCGTTTGCGAGTCGACTGGCGATCTGCATTCCCGCTTGCAGCTGGAGCTCGTCGAGCGTCGCGCGCGTCATGCATCGGACGTCAGCTTGCGCGGAGGTCGCGCTTCGAGGAAGGCGAAGGTCGAACAATAAGCGGACCCCGCGGCGGCTCTCAGCGATGATTCGTGAATAGGCCGCATTCCGCAGCGAGGCTGACAGCCGTGTGGAGACGGTCCGGCGTAGCCTGAGGCGCCGACCCCGGCGAAACCCCGGGAGTTAGCGTCCATCCCCCCTCGTCGAGAATGATCTTTAGACGCAAGAGCGTTTTGCCCCCTACTCTGGCATCTGCGAGACCTCGGCCCACGGACCAGTAGGCGTGTTGGGCGAGGACCCACGATTCCAGAATGTGCTGCACAAAATCTGAGACTGATCCGGCGGCCCTTACCTCCGTCTCCTGGCGTGCACGATGCAGTGGCAGTCGATCACTTCGCTCGGCCCGCCGACCTGCGTCAGAGATTTCCGCGAGGCAGAACGCGAGACCTGCGGCGATGTTTCCGGCGAGTGCGCCAGCCATCGGTGTGGCAAGCGCTTTTTGAATGTTCTCGATGTGTTCTGTGGGGCCGCTGTTGGCGTCAGCCACGAGCCATTTGATCCATGCTCCGGCGGACTTGATCTTTGGGGGCGGCGCTGCCTCGTCTAAGAAAGCCCCAACGAGGTGCTCGATTGAATCAGGCGTCTCCTGCAACTTGTGAATAGTCCAGTGGAAAAACGCTTCGAGCGCAAGTCTGAAAAGCTGACGAAGTTGGACGCGCCGCCATGCTTCGCGAGTGGTCACGAGGTCCGCCCGTGGCGCGTACTTCGAGGGCGACCCGGTCATCACGGCACGTATGCGATTCGAGTCCGTGGTCTTTGCGTAGCCAGCGGCCGAGAGCATGAGTGCCATCCCGGATCGTCGGCTCACCGGTGCGGCTGTCCCATGTAGCAGCTCGGCCATGACGATTCGCTCAGCATCCGTGACGTGTTCCAATGCCCATTTCTCGGACCAACGGAGTGCTTGTTTGCTCGTGACCACCACTGGTCCGAACTCGCTGAACGCATCATGCGTCAGGAGCCCTTTGATCTGGCCTTCAAATGCGTCGAGCGCTGACGACGCGGCCGGATTGGGAAGCATCACCCTCGCATCCTCAGGGTGGGACTGAATCCACCCCAGCATCCTCAGTCCAGGTCCGTAGTTGATTGGCGCCGATAGGGCCGTTGAATACGCACGTGCCTTCCGCCTTCGCAGCCAGCTCGCACCGCCAAACTTGAACTCAGTCGCCTGCAATAGGGGCGCGAGTACCAAACGCCCTGGCAGGTCGGCCTTGGGGCGCCGGAGGAACTGAGACCAGACGTAAATCACCTCGATACGATCAACGAAATCCTGCAGTTGCTCGACTTTGATGGTCTTCGTTCCGAGCTTTTGTGCGAGCTGGTTTGCGCGCCGCCAGGCCCAGGAGACGACAACGAATGGTCGGATGTGCCGAGCCACGTTGTTTAGGCCGGGGAACACCTCATCCATAAGGTCGAAATTGACTTGCCGGAGCCCCAGTGGATCGACGCCGCCAAACTTTGGCACACCAGGTGGTGTGAGCCCGACGTCGTCTGACAACGTTGCGGCGGCTGTCATATCTGCGAGACTCGGCTGTGGCATCGCTATGCCGGCACCGAGATCACGATGCGACGGCAGCACTGCGTCGAGGTCGCGATCCCAATAGACCGTAGCTTCCCGGCCTCGCCGCTCGAGAACGCTATGTCGCAGACCGGACAGACATCAACTTCGCCTACTGCAAAGTGCAGCCGGCGTCGCGCTGGTTTGGAAGTAAAGGCATCTCGAAGAGTTGGCCATTCTAAAGGCGCGATATTTGGTAAGTCGGGATAGCCCTCCGATTCTGTTCCGATTTCAAGGGCTTCGCGGTATGACTGAAGCTGCTCCTGATAGGTTCGTACCATCCGCAACGCTGCCCAGAGCTGTTCGAAAGTGGCAAGCTGTGGAAGCACCGACTGAAACCCACCAGCCTTCTCGTGGGGCGGCGCGGCCTCGGTGATCACGACGCCAAGTTCCAGCAAAATGCTCCGCGTCGACCTACAAAGCTGCTCTCCCGGAGAAGCCCCTAGAATCGTTAGCGCCGCTGCAGCCACGTCATCACGACGCTCCGCCGTAACGCCAGCTTCCAGCAATACCTTAATCAATCGGTTGAGCCATGCTCGGGCTCGAGCCGGTTCTGGCCGCAGACGGTCGCAAACGTATTGACTAAGATCGAACGCGATGAGCACTTCACGGGCGGACCTGTCGGCCTCCGTCAAAATGGCGAAGAGTCTGTCGAATGCAGCAAGCGACTTTTCGATGGACGGATCTTCCTCGCCATCGTCGCCCCCCAACTCCGAACCCTCGTCGTCGTCATCAGA
>JALYVY010000188.1 GCA_030852985.1 Gemmatimonadota bacterium
GCCGTACATCATCTCGTGGTTCAAATACGATCCCGCTGTCGAAATACGGAGCCTCCGCGTGCCAGTCCTCATCCTGCAGGGAACGACGGATATTCAGGTCAAGGTCGAGGAGGCGCGATTACTCGGTGCAGCGGACAAGGAGGCGACGGTAACCATCATCGACGGAATGAATCACATGTTGAAGACCGTGCCTGCCGATCAAGCGGCGCAGGTGCGGTCCTACTCCGATCCCGACCTGCCCGTGAATACGCAGCTGGTGGACGCCGTCACAACCTTTATTGGGTCTGTGCGGCGGCGCTAGACATCGGCATTCCCCCTTTGCTTGATGCGGCGTACCCACGTCTTCGACAGTCCTCCAGGAATCCATGTATCGACACACGCAAGTCACATACGTTCCACTGGCCGGCTCGCTTCTCCTGGCCATCGGCACTTCTCTCATTCTGCTGAAACATCATAGTCTCGGCTTGTACGCCATCCCAGCCTTTCTCTTCTTGCCGGGACTTCTTTTCTCATCGCTCACGGTGCAGGTCAGCGCCGACGAACTGCAGAGTCATTTCAGATTCAACTTTTGGAAGAAGCGAGTGCCACTGGCGCTGGTGACGGACGCCGAAGTGACGGAATCTTCGGCGTGGGAAGGTTGGGGCATACGCATGACGCAGCGCGGCATGTTGTACAACGTGTGGGGCACGAAGGCAGTGGAGGTTCGGCTCCAGTCGGGAGAGCGATTTCGCCTGGGCACCGACGAGCCAGGAGCGCTGGCCGCTGCTATTGCGGCAAGCATGGGTACTCCGCACGTCTGACCAATGCTCCTACTATCAGGACCTGGCAAGGCGAGCTGAACTGATGTATGGTCGTCCTTGGCATATACGGTCAACTGGTTCGGATTACCGAGGTGGCGTTCGAGGGCGGGTAAGGCTCGTTTTGATAGGATCGGCGCTAGCTCCGCGACGCGGCTCTGTCGCCTGCGCTCTTGACGACTGCCCGTCGGCGCTATATTATCATGTCATGACAGGATACTAATGGCTTTGAGAAAGCGTCCTCCAGCGACGGACTACGGTCTTGAGCTTCTGCTAGACTACAATGGGCGTCAGGAAACTCTGCCTGGTGGCTACTTTCTCAAGTTCGAGATCAAGCGCACTTCTGCCTCGGACAGTCGTCCGCACGGACTGCGCTATTCCTTCACTCTTCACGACTCGGATAGTATGCGCATCCTCGGCTTCGATAACGCGCACAGCGTGAAGCCACTGGGGGGAAGGGGAAAAAAGCCTCCCCAGCATGACCATTGGCACAGAACACACGAAGACGACGGGCGCCCGTACCAATTTATCGACGCCGCGAGTCTCCTTGACGATTTCTACAGGGAGGCGGAAATGGTATTGCGCGAACGGGGTATCAAGCTCGACATCATTGGCGAACAAAATGCAAACCAAGAGTGACGGCAAATGACAACCCTACGTGTTCAGAGCTTCGCGTCATTGCGCGACGAGATGATCGCAGTGGCTCGTGGAGAGCGGAAAGCTCCTTCGCATGCCGCTGAGCCGAGCGTTCACTCTGCTGACTTAATTGCACGGCTACTGACCCCAGACAATCGCGCACTGATGTTCGCGATTCGGGAGAGGAATCCAGAGTCGGTTGCACATCTCGCTGAAATGACGAATAGGGAACCATCCAATCTTACGAGAACGCTCGACAAGCTCGCTGCCGTTGGACTTATCACGTTCACCGGCAGCGGTCGGCGGAAGATTCCGCACGCCGCCGCGGGAAAGATCATGATAGAGATTGACCCCTTCTCCCTCTCGGATACCGTCCGCGTCATGAAGCTACCTCGCATCCTAGTCAAGCGACTCAAAGCACCCCGTCTTAACACCTTGGTACAGTCGGCGCAGAAGAAGAAACTGGTGCGCGCCAGGAAGACAGTGACAGGGGTTGCCCGGAGTACCTCGGTAGCTAAATAGGCCGGGTCCGCGTGGCAGAAGGAGTGCTGGGGATCGAGCAGTGCATCTCCCCGCCCATAGCTCTCGTCCGCGTGTCTCCTAACGGACTTATTTTCGCAATTGCGAATAGACCCCCGTAGTGGCGCGCCGTACAGTCCCGCGCCGTCGGCCGAACTGTCGCCCACAGTTATCCAAAGCGCCGCAGCGGAGGTTGCGGGTGAGGCAACGTCAGCCGTACCGCCCGAGTAGGAGAGGACCTCCATCCGACATCCCTCGCGCATGGGCGCGAGCAGAAGATCAAGTCGCCCGGTGAAAGCCGAGCCATGACCAACGGCAAGCGGGGTGAAAAATTCCTCACACCTCGGAGTCGGTCACAGTGACTGTTCAGCAATTCGACCCAGAAGTGTTCAGGGACTTAAACGTCTCCACACAGCGATGTCGGGATGACGAGGCGTGTTCAGGACTGAACACCCAGAAGGCTATTAGCTGAACAGTCAGACTGTCCGATTCAAACGCTCGCGAAAGGGTGCAGCCTGCCACGGCCGCGCCCTTTCTCTGTCGTGGGCTACTCTAGGCGCCGAGGACGCATGAGCGGTGGGAAGAGGACGAGGGCGACCACTTGTCGATGAACCACTTATCCGTTTCAACGTGCGCATGTCCCGCCCTCAGATCGAGCGTTTGAGAAAGTTGCCGAGAAGGACGGGATCAAGTTCACGACATAGGCGCGCCTAGCAGTTGAAAGAGCCCTTGCGGCGGCTGAGAAGGCTGAAAGCCGTGGATAACAGCTCCAATGGGAGAAACCAAGTACGCGTGCGGGCGAACTCTCGGCGCTCGCCTTGGGGGCCATGGTGCGCGTCAGATCGGAAGAGGCACTGCTTCTCGTCGAGTAAGCAGGGATTTGCGTAAACGCATCTCTCTTGGTGAATGTTTAGGAGAGACGTCGAGTGGGTGGGCCACCACGTAGATTGCCTCTCGCGCACGAGTCTTTGGTGCTGAATCAGGGGTCATACCGTCACCACCTTGGAGAATTGCATGCAGTGGAGCAAACTCAAACGCTCGGTTGAGATGTCGTGATCGCCTCCACGCTTGGCGACTGCTACCCCCGACCCTAGATTGCCGCGTGTACACCACCTGCGTTTTCTGCAACGGAGCGCTCGGCACGAACGAGGTGATCGAGCACTTCCCGGTGGGTTGGCGCCTCGCCTTCGACAGCGCCAAGGGGCGGCTCTGGGTGGTTTGCCGCCGTTGCGAACGATGGAATCTCACCCCGCTCGAGGAGCGCTGGGAAGCTGTCGAGGAATGCGAGCGCGCCTTCCAAGGGACGCGTCTGCGGGTGTCCACCGATCAGATCGGCCTCGCGCGCGTGGGCGACGGACTCGAGCTGGTACGGATCGGCGCGCCGCTTCGACCCGAGATGGCGGCGTGGCGTTATGGGGATCAGTTCGGGCGGCGGCGGCGGCGCCATCTCGGGATGCTTGCTGGCGGTGTAGCGGTGGCAGGGGTCCTGATCGCCGCTGGACCCCTCATGGGAAGCGCGAGCGTGGCTGCGCTTGAGATCCTCTGGCAGGCGAGCGTTGGCGCGAGCGAAGTGTACCGCACGCGGACCCGACTGCCGATCATGGGCGCAAACGACGTCACGCTACGGATTCGCCTCAGAGACCTCGCCCATGTCCGCCTCGACGCGCAGGGAGGGCGTGTCGTGCTCGGCCTGCCGGTGTGCGCTGAGGGCGCGGTCCCCTGGTGGAAGTTTGAGAGTCTCGGCCCACCCCCGCTGATGGAGCTCGAGGGCGAGGCCGCCGTCCGGGCCGCGGGTGCAGTGCTGCCGCTACTTAATCGGGGCAGCGGCACGGCGAGCGACGTAAAGCGGGCGGTAGGCCTGCTTGAAGCCGGGACATCGCCCGAGGCAGTGTTCGCGCGCGCCTCAGACATGGGTACCCCCTGGAAGCGCTGGGACTCCGACAAGCACAAGCACGGGGCGGGGCTCCTGCGCACGCTCCCGTCGCACGCGCGCCTCGCGCTCGAGATGGCTTCCCATGAGGAAACCGAGCGCCGTGCGTTGGACGGCGAGCTGCACCTCCTCGAGTCGGCATGGCGCGATGCCGAGGAGATCGCAAGCATCGCTGACGACCTGTTGCTACCTCCCGGCGCGCAGGAGTTCCTCGACCAGCACCGGCCATAGCGCTCGTGCGACCTGACTGTAAAGTCAATTGACCCGAATGTGTTCACTGACTTAAACGTCTCGACAGGGACGTGTTCAGGCATGAACGCACACGAAGGCAATTCCTGAACGGCAACCGATCTTAGAGCCTGCATTCATTGGATCTAATCAGGGCGCTCATGACAAGGGCGTCCTGTTCCACACGTGGCCACCACTCGAACATCAAAGTGAGGAGTGTGTGTGCCGAAGAACGAAGCGGTGGGGTCATGGGCCGACCCCTGAAGGAGAACGTCGTGTTCAAATTCGACGTCCGACTGACCGCTGAGCAGAAGCAGCAGGTGCAAACGGCGGCTGCGCGAGCGGGAATGCCGGCGTCCGTAGGCTTTTTGCACCTGATTGGTGAAGTCGCTGTACACGAACCGGCGGAGAAAAAGCGGTAATACTCAGGCGGGTACCAAGGAGTACCGAGTAGGGATTGACGCGCCCCGCCGTTGATGCCCGTAGTTGCCCCACTGTCGCGACAGAAAAGTCTTGGGATTGCCCCGACAGCGCTAAAGTCTTGGGACACCCCGAAACCAGTGCCGATATCAGGCCAGCCGGGAGAACCTCGGATGGAAGCGCTATGCGCCGCTCGTGAGCGGCTGCCCCGAGCGTCGCACGTACGCGTCACCATCCCGCAGCGCGACGAACGGGAGTTGATGCGCCAACATGTACACCACGACCCCCTCCATCGACGGCGATTCTGGATGGTCGGAGCGGTAGTGCGGCACGATGCAAAAGGGGAGAATGCCAACACCCTCCCACGGAACCTCGCCGCGATAGCCCGGAGGCAGCACCTCGGGTTCGTCGGCAACATGGATACCCCGAAGCGTCGGGGCGAGCACGCAGGCGCCCGCGCTATAGCCCCCATACGTGAACGAGGCATCTGCGACACGCTCACGAAGGAGGACATCCAGTCCGCTCAGGGCCATCGCACGGCGCAGGACGAAGGTGTTGCCGCCCGCGACCCAGAGTCCATCAAACGCGCGCAGGTCCTCCCGGAGTGCGTCCGGAGCGCCGAAGTAGTCGCGCAGATCCAGCGGAACACTTGAGATACCGAGTTCGGCCAGCGCATCACGCTCGCGCTCGCGGCCCAGGCGATGCCGCTCAGCGTCGTCCCAAGCATCGACCGCGTTCCGCACGAGGGCGACGTGCTTCCGTCCGGCAATCATCTCGGCGAATTCCGCGCCACGTCCCCTAGCCGATATGACGAGAGATACAGGTTCATGAAGGGGGCGACAGGAGAGGAGAAAGGCGCGCCGCGCGAGGAGTACAACATACGGTACGGAGGCCGGTGGGGAGGGAGTCACCCGCGCGCGGTCGGTCCGGATACGTCTCGCGTGGCCCGCTCCATTCGGATGACGCCTATGGCGTCCCCAAGGTGCAGGTGTCGCTTGACGGCGGGACGGGGCCAGTGTGGGGTCCTGACGGGCGCGAGATCTTCTATCGCACCCTCAGCGACAGCGAGCCACGCCTGACCCTCGCCGTCGTGCACGCGGCGCCGCTTTCAGTGGCGCGGCGTTCGTCCTTGTTCCCGCTCGGCGACGTGGTTAGCTCGAATCCGCACGCGAACTACGACGTCGCTCCGGACGGGAAGACGTTCGTCATGGTACGCCGGGGCCACGAGGGTGACCGCTGACGGCGATGAACAATTGATTCATCCCGCGACAGGGAGATGACGCCCCGTCGGCAAACTCGCCATAGGCTGCATCATGTCGCCTTGCCACCTATTCGCCGAGGACGGTATTGTATGGCCATGCCAGTTATTGCGCGGCACGATTGGACCGTCGAGATGCTCGACGCGCTCCCCGACGACGGTCAGCGCCACGAGATCGTCGATGGGGAACTGTTCGTGACGCCGTCGCCAGCGTACGCGCATCAGTTCGTGCTGAGCGAACTCCACGCGCGCATCCACGGCTACCTTCGCGGCAGCACGGTGGGGAGGGTGCTCTTCCCGCCCTCGGACATCAGGCGAAACGATCGCTCGCGTAACCGGGTCCAACCCGACCTCTACGTCGTGCGTCTCGACGGCAAGGCTTTACCCGTCGAACCGTTCGGCATCGCCGACTTGCTGCTCGCGGTCGAGGTGGCGTCGCCTGGCAACCTCCGCTACGACTATCACACGAAGCGCACGCTGTACCTGGAAGGAGGCGTCCCCGAATACTGGGTCGTGAACCCCGAGGCTCGGAACATCTCGCGGTGGCGCACCGAGGCCGATCCCGGTGAGATGCTCAGCCGCGAGATCGCCTGGCAGCCGGCGGGCATGGCGACGAGCCTTCTCATAGATGTCGAGGAGCTGTTCCGCGAAGCGCTCGACTGACGACAAACCGTAGCCGCGACGCTACAATCCCTGATCCTCCAGATTGAGGTCCGCGTGCATCGCTCGCTTCGCCTTCTCTCGCCGCTGGCGCTCCTCCTCCTCGCCGCCGGCGGCGGTACGTCGCCGGATGATCTCGACGTCTACATCCTGAAGCAGCTCGGCCAGCGAGGCGTCGCCGGGCTGTCGATCGCGATCATCGACGGCGGCCGCATCGTCGACGCGCGCGCCTTTGGCTACACCGACAGCGCTGGTGGCCGGCTCGTCGACACGACGACGCTCTTCCAGGCGGGCTCGATCAGCAAGTCCGTCGCGGCCCTCGCGGCGCTGCGCCTGGTGGAGGCGCGTGCGCTTGACCTCGACACGGACGTCAACAGCACGCTGCGCACGTGGAAGCTTCCGTAAAGCAGCTTTACCGCCGCCAAGCCGGTAACGCTAAGAGAGCTGCTCTCGCACACCGCCGGCCTCACCGTGCACGGCTTCGGCGGCTATGCTTCGAGCGAGTCGGTGCCGACGCTCGTGCAGGTCCTCGACGGCGCACCGCCGGCGAACAGCCCACCGATTCGCAACGACACGTTCCCCGGCGCACGATGGAACTACTCGGGCGGCGGCTACACGATCCTGCAGCAGATGATGCTCGACGTCGGCACCACGAGCTTTCCGGAGATCATGCGCACGAACGTGCTCGCACCGCTGCGGATGCAACGCAGCAGCTACGAGCAGCCGCTCGCAAGACGAATGCAAGTGGGCACCGCGGCCGGTCACTACCAGAATGGAACGCTGGTGCCCGGACGCTGGCACATCTATCCCGAAATGGCCGCAGCGGGGCTGTGGACGACACCATCCGATCTCGCCCGGTTCGCCATCGAGGTGCAGGAGGCCTATGCGGGGCAGTCGGCCGAGGGCCATCTCGCCTGCCATGGCCCGACGCATGCTCACGGTCGAGCGCGACGGCGACGGACTCGGCCTCTTCCTCCTCGACACGGGTACCGCGCTCCGCTTCAATCACAACGGGCGCGACGAGGGCTTCGATGCGGAGCTCACCGCGACGACGGCATCGGGACAGGGCGTCGTAATCATGATCAACGCGAACGATGACTCGCGCATGGTCTAGCGCGTTCGCAACTACGTCGCGAGAAAGTACGGCTGGCCCAACAGCCACCCGTTCGTGCCTCCGGCGCCGAATCCAAAGTCGAACGAGCTCATCGCGGTCGTCCAGGGTCGCTACGAGATGGCAAACAACCAGATGCAGTCGTTCATCGTACTCGACGGACATCTCTTCACGATGAGCGGTGGCCGGCCCGATGAGGCGTTCGTGTTCACCGACAAGACGCATATCGCGTCCCTCGAACGAAACCTTCGGTTCGGCGTCGAGCGTGATGCCGCTGGCGTTGTCGTCGGTCTGACAATTCCGCAGGGTGCAATGACGCATCTCGCGCCGCGCCTTGGACCGCTCTTTCGCGACGTGTCGGCGCAGTCCTCAACCGACGCACCGTTAGACATGCGCATCGAAACGACGCTTCGCGCCATGGGTGCGGGCGGCGCCGCGTGGGCATCAGCGACCGGCGTCACCGAGGGCGTGCGCCGAGACTTCGGGGCCCGTGGCTGGCAGCCGGCGCGAGCACTGATGTCGCTGACCTACGTCGGCACCTCGAACGTGAGCGGACGCAGCATCGAGCGGCATGATGCGAACGTCGCCCAGATTCGGTACTATCGCATGGTGACGTCGCGCGGCACCGCGATGCTGCTCGTGCACCTCACGGCCGATGGCCTGATCGCCGACATCGACGCGGTGGACGAATAGCCAGTCTCTCATATCATCGGCGTGACACTGCGCTCGGCGAGCTGCCGCGAAAGGTCAACGGAGGAGTCACGGCCGGAATGCAGCCAAGGAGGCACCCGCCGCCGGTCCTTGCCTTGCCGGTGCACGTGTAACTACAGTTATTACATGAAATCCGCCGAGCTCAAGGTCGCGCGAATCGGGAATTCGCGCGGCATTCGAATTCCTGCCAAGACCCTCGCTCGCTATCACATCGGTGATAGCGTCATCATGGAGGAGCGGCCTGAGGGCATCCTGCTCCGCAAGCACGGTGCGAGTACGGCAAAACTGTCATGGCAAGACACTGCAACCGCGATCGCCGCCGCACGCGAGGACTGGAGTGAGTGGGAGACAACCAGCGCGGACGGGCTGAGCGACCGTGAATGGACTGAAGACCCCGCACGGCGAGTGGCGGAGCCGAGCCGCGAGCGCTCTCCTGAATCGGGGCAAGGAAAAGCACAGAGAAGGAAGTGAAGCGTTACGAGGTCCGTTGGGCGCAGCTCGATCCAACGCTCGGATCCGAGATGGCCAAAACGCGACCGGTGGTTATCGTCAGTCTGGATGTCCTCAATGAGCGTCTTCAGACCGTGACGGTCTGCCCCCTCGCCTCCCAGCTGCAACCTGGCTGGCGCACGCGTCTCGCAGTTCGTGTCGCGAGACGGGAGGCGGAAGTGGCGGTCGATCAGATTCGCACCGTCAGCAAGGCACGCATCGGACGAAAGCTCGGCGCCCTGAACGCTGCAGACGCCAACGCACTCCGGCGACTCATCACCGAGATGTACGGGGAGTAGATGTCTGCGTGGATTTTGCTCGAGCCACTTACGGTGCCTTGCGCCAGGCGCTTCGCGTAAGATGGTCGCAGCGCTCCGCTTCCCATCACGGCGTAACGCCTATCGGAACGCGCTGCGGCGTGCCATTGGCGACCTACGTACTGGTGCCTCGGCCGAGTTGCCCAAGTGCGTATTTCGGTGAAGCCGATCACTCATTTCGGACCAAAGCGATCACACGTTTCGGTCCAAGGCGATCAGTGATTTCGGTCCAAGGCGATCACGCATTTCGCTTGATGCCGATCACCGCATGAG
>JALYVY010000047.1 GCA_030852985.1 Gemmatimonadota bacterium
GCTCGCGATTGCTGTCGGCTCGGCTGCTGCCGCGTGGTTCTGGACTCGCCGCGCGGCGCCGAGCACTGCACAGGTTGCGCGGCTCATGATGAAGGCGCTCCCTGATGCGGTCGAGCCGGCGAGCATCACCGCCGACGGGCGCAACCTCGTGTACGTCGGCCTGTCGGGAGGGCGCCGCATGATCTTCGTGCGGCCGATCGACAACCTCAACGCGCGCACGCTCCCCGGAACCGAGGATGCCGTCCATCCGTTCGTCTCGCCGGATGGCGCGTGGATCGGATATTTCGCGACGGACGACAAGTTGCGGAAAATCGCCCTGGCCGGCGGTGCGCCCTCCGTCATCACGCCAGCGTTCCGGCTGGGCTACGCGAGCTGGGGCGGGGAGAAAGGTGGCGTCATCGTTACCGCCTTCGACCTGCGCGGCACACTGTCATGGACCGATCCAGCCGATGGCACCCTCCATCCGCTGACGACGCTCGACACAGCGCGGCATGAGACCAGCCACTTCGGGCCGATGGTCATGCCGGACGGACGGTCCGTGATCTTCGGCATCGGCACGGAGGCGCGCGGTACCGCGTCGGAGGTGGGCGAGCTGGCGTTCGTCTCCATCGGCGACGCGCAGCGCGGTGCGGCGAAGCACGTAGCGCTCGGGATGCGGACGCGAGCCATCGTGGGCTTCGCGGACTCCTGGGTCTTCTATCTCGGCGAGGATGTGACGGCGCTCATGGGCGTGCGATTCGATCCGGGGGCACGGCGCATCGAGGGCACGCCGGTCGTCGTGCTACGGGATCCAGCGGGGATTGATGGCGCGCACTTTTCCCGCAACGGCACGCTGGTCTACGCGCATCTGTCGTCGAGCGACAATGAGGCCATGCGTGTCGATCCGACGACGGGCGATGCGACGCCGATGTTCGATGCGATGCCGCACGGCCCGTACATGAATCCGCGGCTTTCGCCCGACGGTCGACGTCTCCTGCTGCAGGGAACGTCGCCCGAGGGGAGCGATATCTTTCTGCACGACCTCGCGACTCACGCCTCCACGCGTCTCACCAACATCGGCAACGCGCTCTCGCCCGGATGGTCGAGCGACGGGAAGCGCGTGTTCTTTGTCTCCGTCGCAAAGGGAAACGCGGAGGTGATGTGGATGCCGGCGGACGGCAGTGGGGCGGCGGCGCGGCTGTTTGATACGCCGAGGATGCTGGTCTCCGAAAGCGCTACGCCTGATGGCCGCACGCTGGTGTTCCAACAGGAGGTCGGGAGCATCTGGAGCATCTGGCGCGCGGATCTTGACGGACCGCACGCCTTGCTACCCGTCGTGCGCGAGAAGTTCGACAACTACATGCCCGCGCTGTCGCCGGATGGCCGCTGGCTCGCCTATACCTCGATGTCTTCGGGCGCGCACGAGATCTACGTGCGACCCTTCCCGGGACCGGGGTCAGCGGTCCAGGTCTCGGAGGGCGGTGGCACGGAGCCCGTCTGGTCGCGCGACGGGACTCGACTCCTGTATCGCAGCGGCAATGCGGTGCATGCGGCGACGATCAGCGTAACTCCCGCGTTCAGCGTCGGCGCCCGCAGCCTGCTCTTCCGCCACACGTACGAGGGAGAGATGCCGCACAGCAACTTCGTCGTGCTTCCCGACGGGCATCTCGTGATGATCGGCGCGCCGGCGGGCGTGGAACCCGACATGGTCATCGTGATGAACTGGCTCTCGGAGCTCAGGCAGGGGATGCGTTGAGCCGGATTTTTCAAGAAAGTAGAAAAACGGCCTACCATGCCATGAGAGGTCAGGGAGGTTGCTCACCTGTCTCCAAGACAGCCGGATCGCGAGAGATCTACACGACGCCGCATCCGTGTCCTGGCGCTCCCGTGCCGGCGTCTTTGTTCGCGTTTCACTCTTCCGACGGAACGTGAGCCCTCTTGCTCATCCCGTTTCGAAACGGGGATGCGGAACGGTTGCTTCGCCGCCCCGATTGGTGTGCGTCTCTGACGAAGGCACTTGTCGACGAATAGCGACCTCCCGCTCCCGCAACGTGTCGAGCATGCGGAGCTTCTCGCCAATCGGCAGCACGGTCATGCGTTCACGATTGACGCGCTTGCTGGAGAGAATCCGCTCAAGATCGAACGTCATTGCGAGTCTCCGAGAAACTGCTGCTCGAATCTCTTCCACGCGGCCGACAAATCATGACGCGCAATGATGCTCTGCAGTCGTGCACGATCGACAGCGCCGGATTCGACGAACTGAAGTAGGCGCGCCTTGTCTTTCGCCCGTCCGGTCTGCAGTGCAATTGCCGCAAGGTGCTCAGCAGAAAAGACCCGAGCGATCGCGCCCTCGACATGCACGCTCACAGCCTGATCCAGCGCCTCGTCCATCAAGGGACCCGTCGACGGAAGAAACTGAACCGGCCATCCACCAATCATCACGTACTCCCCCTCCATCGTCGCACCACGATGCATCAGGTATTGGAAGATCAACGCTGGATCGATCAGCAAGCTCCCAGCCTCCGCCCGGAACGTGACGAACACGTCGACGTCCAGCGTCGCAACTGGTTCAAGATAGAAGGTTGCGCCAACAGCCCCACCGATGGCGTAGCGATCCACCACGCCGTCCGCTTCCATCCCTGCCAACGCGAGCAGGACGTCCTGGATTCTCACGCGGTCAATGCCGAGTTGATCTCATGAACGCCGACCCCTAGTGCGGCGTGTTGAGCCGCCCCGCCCGCTCACCGCCAGGCAGCTCGGCGCGCTCGGAGCGCCGCGCGACGACGGGTTCGCTGAGCAGGCCCACCATGAAGCGCTGCGCCTCTGAAATACGCTCCACCTCGATCGCGATGGCGTCCACCGCCGTCTCGAGCCGTTGCTGGCGATCCTCGTCGTAGCGCGCCTCGCGCTGTGGCGCGACCACCGATCCCTTGCGCCACAGGATGCGGGTGCCGAGGCCGATGGCCAGAAAGGAGGCGGTGGACATGACGATCACCGTCATGACCTGGGCGAACGCCAGCGTATCTCCGTTCATATCTCCTCCGGGGGTTCCTCCAACGTACGGGCAAGAGCAACTCGAAGTTGCGTGAGCAATGGTTCAAGTCGCTCTCCGGCCCGTAAAACCTCCCGCGCACTCAGAACGGCGAATATTCCGGAGGCGTCACGCCATTGAGCCGCAGGTAGGGCACCGTCTGGCCCAGCGTCCACGGAAAATGGTCGAGCAGTTCCATCAGCGCCCGGCCACGCGTCACCTTGTTGCCGAACTGCGTGATGTTCTCGTCCATCGCGGCATCGCTGACGCCGCGCAGCATCGCAATCGTGTGATCCATCGCGGCGGCAGCGTACGTCTTCAGCGCCCCCTTGTTGTGGAGGTAGACCGAGGAGTCGCCCATGAAGGGAATCCCCTTCGACGAGCCGGTGATCGCCTGATGCGCGATGAAGGCGTCGCTTCCGGCGGCGTGCTCGATCTGCTCGGCGAAGGTCCTTACCCCGCGTGTTGGCCGAAAGCCGAGCATGGAGTCGGGAGCGGCGTCGATGTAGCGGAGCACGGCGCCCTTGTGATTCTCGACGATTTCGATGAGGGCCGCCTGGGAGATGAGGTGCTTCTGCGCGGCCAGTGGCGCTGGCCGAACCAGCGTCAGGACGGTCAGGGCGACGGCGGTAATCCGGATCGGGCGCATGGGGAGCCTCGCAGGTCGTGTGAAAATTGCACGGAGTAACAGCGCAATGTCTCCCGCGAGCCGTCGCCTCGCAAGCAACGCACACGAGCGTACCAACAAGGACGAGAATGACGAAACGTCCGTTCTGCTCGTTCGTAATAGAGGCATGACACAGCCCGCCCCAGAATTCCTCGACCTCCAGGCTGCCCTCGCCGGGGAGTACTCGCTTCAACGCGAGCTCGGCCGCGGCGGGATGGGGATTGTCTACCTCGCCCGCGACGTCCAGCTCGATCGCGACGTCGCCATCAAGGTGCTCCCCGCCCCCATGGCACGCACCGCCGAGTCGCGCGAACGCTTTGTGCGGGAAGCGCGCACGGCCGCCGGTCTCTCGCATCCGAACATCGTGCCCATCCATCGCGTCGGCGAGGCGGGCGGATTCGTGTTCTTCGTCATGAGCTACGTGGAAGGCGAAACGCTCGGCGAGCGCCTGCGCGAAAGCGGCCCGCTGCCCCCGGCGGATGCGATGCGTGTGATGCGCGAAGTCGCCTGGGCGATCGCGTACGCGCACGGGCGCGGCATCGTGCACCGCGACATCAAGCCGGACAACATCCTGCTCGAGGCGGGCACAGGCCGCGCACTCGTCACTGACTTCGGCATTGCGCACGGCGGTGACGACGCACGTCCGGTCACCGACCCCGGCAAGATCATGGGGACGGCGCACTACATGAGTCCCGAGCAGGCCGCGAGCGCACCGGTGGACGGACGCAGCGACATCTATTCGCTCGGTGTCGTCGGCTATCTCGCGGTGAGTGGACGACTGCCGTTCGACTCCAACAACCTGCACGCGTCGATGGTGCGCCAGGCCACTGAGGCGCCGCCGAGCGTGATGCGCGCGGCGCCGGGCTTGCCGCCCGCCCTTGGCTCGGCAATCGATCGCTGCCTGGCTCGCGATCCCGCGGGTCGATTCAGCGATGGCGAGGCACTGGCCGCGGCACTCGCGCCCACGGTGGATGCGCGTCCCGCGTTGCCTCCGTCGTTGCGCGCATGGCTTGGTTCGAGCAACCCCGCCGCGCCCATCTACATCGCGGCGTCGGGCCTGTTCACGGTGATGCTGATCGGCAATGTCGCCCACACTATCTCCTACGGGAACCTGTGGACGTTCAAGCAGCAGCTCGACGTCGCCCTCCTGGCAACACTGGCGACGTTGCCACTCGTACCGTCAGTCGGCTATCACCTGAATCAGGCCCGTCGCCTTTTCCGTGCGGGACACTCGCTGGCTGACCTGCGGTCCGCACTGGATATCGCGGCGAGAGAGCGATCGGAGGGAGAAGCGCTTGCGGCACAGGAACGGGAGACGCCGCTGGGTCGCATACTGCGCACAGCGTTCTATGGAATGGCGTCGTGGTTCGCCGTGACGTTCTACCTGGCAATCACCGCCAGCATCCCCAATGGGCTATCGCCGTGGCGGTTTCTCGCTCCGCTCATCAGCACGGCGGTGCTCGGCGCGGTGTGCAATGTCCTGGAGATCCAGATGATCCCGGACGTGGTCCGCAATCAGATCAAGCCCGGGCTGCGCGAGCGACTCTGGCGCACCAGCCTGGGTAAGTGGCTCGCGCGCAGGCTCGATGCGCCTGAGCAGTCGCGCCTTGCTGGCGCCTCAGCGTTTCGCGCAACCGAGGCGGCACTCGGTGTAGCTGCCGCCGAGCTCTTCGACGCACTGCCGAAGTCGTATCGCGAACAGCTCGCCGAGCTGCCGGCAACGGTGGTGGCGCTCGAAGCGCAGGCCGCGGCCGCGCGCGCGGAGATCGACGTCATCGCCGCGCTGGCGCCGTCCGGCTCCGTGGACGCCGACGCGCTCGAGGCGCGCCGCGCTAACGCGTCCAGGCACCTGGCGGTGAGCGTCGCGGCGCTCGAGGGTATTCGGCTCGACCTGCTGCGCCTGCACGCGGGCGCGGGAGATCTCGCGCCACTCACCACACTGATGGATGCGGCGCGCCTACTCGGCGAAGACGTCAACCGGCTGGCGGACGCGAGGCGGGAAGTGGATGACGTCGCACCGCCACGGCGAATCGGCGCTCACCGCGTGCCGACGCCGGCGTGAGAGGCCGACGACGTCAGCCGTTCACGATGCGCAACGGTTCGAACGGCTCGAAGCCAAGCCGCAGCTGCATGCTGTAGGCGATGCGATGCGCGAGCGATTTCATGCGCTCCGTGGTTGGTCCTTCGAAGCGCGCATCAAGGATGGCCTCGAGCGTCATCACCCAACGGGCAAAGTGTGCTGCCGTCAATCCCGGCATCGTCATGTGCGGCAGGAACGCGTTGCCCGAGTAACTGCCGGTGTGAAAGAGCAGTGTTTCCCAGAACGACACGATGCGTGGCATATGCGCCGTCATGTCGAGCGTCTCGAAGTAGGGCGCGAGCAACGGTTCGCTCTCGAGCTGAACATAGAACGCCACGAGGGTGTCGTGGATGTCCTGCGCGCGCAGGTCAGTCGACGTCATCATCGCGCTGATCGTCAGGTGGCGGCGAGCGGAGAACCCGCGGACGGCAGGTGCACGACGGTGAGCAGGAGCATGCATCCCCCGCTTGAGCGGACGCCGTGTTGTACGCCGGCTGCGAGCACGAGCACCTCACCGGGCACGAGGGCATACTCGCTCCCCTCGGCATCGAGGACGACGTCACCTTCCAGGAGATGAATGCTGACCGGACCTTCCGCGTGATGCGACGGCATTCCGCGGCCGGGAGCGAGCGCAATCAACGTGAGGCGCAGTGGCCCGTCCTTCACGAGCGTCCGAGCGCTGCGGCCGTGACGCGCAAGGAGGTCCTGGTCGATCATCTGCTCGTCGCGCTTCAGGTGACGGACGAGGACAGCACCTTCGATCTTTCGGTTCATTGATGACATGTGGGCTCCCCAGGTGATTCACTTTCGATAGGACAACGCTCCGTTCAACAGGTGCGCGGGCGGCGCGAGTTGATGCAACTCCTCCTTGCCTTCATTGAAGATGTGCACGACGCGCAGGCCAAGCACGACAAGCACATCCGATATCAGGCGACGATGGCACCGCCACCAGAGCACTTCGGCACACATGATCACCGTCCGTTTGCCGTTCGCCAGCATGAGAAGCTCGAACAGCCCATCGGCAAACTCGCCGGTGGCCATGTGATCCGCATAGGCTCGGAACGCTGGATGCCTCCAGCCGGTGTTCGGTGAATCAGCCTGAGCGCGCCGTCTTCCCCCGAGCTGCGAAATCCAGCAGTAGTCGATCTCGCGCGCAGCAAGCGAGCGCGCGAGGGTCGCCGAGTCGAACTGCGGAAGTCGGCGCGAGCCTGGCATCCGGCGCACATCGACGAGCAGCTCGATGTGAAACGCCTCCAGCACCCCAATGAACTCCTCGCTCGACCTCGTCGAGTGGCCGACGGTGTAGACAGTCAACTCGGTGAGCGTGTCGCCCGACACTGTGGAAGCATGAGTCACGGGACGTTCGCCGTCAGAGTCTGCACGATGATGAAGAAGTAGCCCCTGGCCTTGATGAAGGTAAGCGCATATGGCCACGTCCGGGCGAGTGGACCACACGCGCGGACGCGACGGGAACAACCTGTCTAACAGCTACCGCCAAATGAATATCGGAAGAGCCCACCGTACGCTAAGATCGTGGCCATGAGAACCATGCATGCCGCAGTCCTGCTCATGTCGCTCGGGGCAGCACTCCCGCGAATGGCATCGGCACAGCGCGACACGCCGCTGCGCGTCGTCCGCGCGACACCCTCGGCCGACGCCCCGCCATTCGCGCGCATCAGCATCAGCTTCGATCGTCCCGTTGCCGGTTCGCTCGATCGCACGATCGACCCCGCCACGATCCTGCGAATCACACCCGCCATTGAGGGACGGATGGAGTGGCGCGACCCGGTCACGATTCAACTCGTGCCCTCGTCGCCACTGACACCGGGCACGCGGTACTCGGTCACCGTCGCCAACACGTTTCGCGCGATGGACGGCACCGCCCTGGCCGAGCCCTACCACTTCGAGTTCAGGGCGCGCGCTCCGACGCTGATTGGCGGGTCACCGGTGGAGAAGATCCTCACCGAGCATTCGCGGTACCTCCCCCCAAACGCAAAGTTCGACCTCGTCTACTCCGCGCCGGTCGACCTCGCACCACTCTCGGCCGGCGCCTACCTGGAGTTCAACGCCGCGTGTGCCGGGGCGCGGATCATTCGCCTCACCGCGTCCTCGCAGCGTCGGATAACGAAAGACGATCGCGAATCGCTCAAGGAGGCGGGCGGCTACGATCGCGACCACGCCACGGATTCGCTGCGTCGCGTCGTGCAGCTTGCACCGCAGGCACCGCTGCCGCGTGGGTGCAGTGGAGAGCTTGTCGCGCCCGCGGAAGTCGATGCCGCCACCACCACTCCGCCGCGTCGGTTGCCCTTCATGACCTACGGCGACCTGCGCATCGTGAAGGTGGCATGCAGCCAGCGCGCGACGTCCGACTGCCCCACCGGGCCTCTCACCATAGAGTTCTCCAATCCCGTGCGCGGTGCCGAGGCGCTGCGCAACGTGCGCATCCTGCCCGAGGCGAAGGTTCGCATTGGCGACACGGCGAGCGAGGCGACGACATTCACACTCGAGGCGCGGCTCAAGCCGCGCACGGCATACGCCGTTTTCGTCGATACCGCACTTCGCGACGTGTTCGGGCAGCCGCTCACGGGCAATCCAGCCCAGGGATTCCGCACCACGGGCTACACGCCCGGTATCAGCTATCCGTTCGGCAAACTGCTGGTGGAGCGCGTCGGCGCACACACACTGGTGGTGCAGCATGTCAACATCGACACGCTCATTGCGACCATCGCGCCAGTGCCGGACTCACTCGAAGCGCGGGTGCTCGGCCGCTACGGCTGGGGGGGCGACACCGTCTGGAACATCATCGCTCCCAAGGCGATCGTGAAGCGCGTCGCAGTGCGCTCCGCGAAGGATCACCCGATGATCACCGGCGTCAGCATCCCGACGTTCAATGCCATGCGCGCCGGTACGCCGGCACTCTTCGCCGTGCGGTTCACGGGCCGTTCAGCCGGCAGTACCATCACAAGCGACGCGGGAACCGCACTGGTGCAGGTCACCGACCTCGGCGTGCATGCCAAGGTGGGCACGAATGAGGCGGCGGTGTGGGTCACCGGCGTGAGCGACGGCAAGGTGCGTCGCGGCGCCACCGTGGTGTTGTTCGATACGCGCGGCCGCCGGCTGGCGACGACGAAGACCGATGCCGACGGATTCGCGCGCTTTCCGCGTTTGCCGGCGCACCCCCCGCGAGACTCGCTGGAGGCGATGATCGAACGGCGCTCGAGTTTCGAGGGCTACGTGAGCGTCACGCTCGGCACCGACCGTGCGCTTACGGCCATCAATCGTTGGGATCCGGATCTCTCGCCCTACCGCTTCAACGTGAGCGACGCATCCGGCGACGAACGCTATCCTGTGGCTGCGGCGGTATTCACCGAGCGCGGGATCTACAGGCCCGGCGAACGCATCTACGCCAAGGCCATCATTCGCGAGGGAAACCTGGGCACGCTGCGCGCTCCGGCGGCGGGTGATTCGATCAAGTGGCTGTTCCACGATCGCGACGAAGGCATGTTGCGCGAAATGACGACGCGGCTGTCGTCGTTCGGGACGGCAGACCAGTCGGTGCAGATCCCCGCTGGCGCCGCGGTGGGCACGTACGCACTCGAGGTGAAGGCCCGGTCGCAAGGCGCGTGGCGTGATGTCGCCAGGACGACCTACCGCGTCGCCGAATATCGGCCGCCCGAGTTTCTCGTCGACGTCAGCGCCGCGGAGGCGCCGCGTCTTCCCGGTGCGCGCTTCTCGGTCACGACGCAAGCCCGCTACCTCTTCGGCGCGCCGATGGGTGGCGCAGTGGTGACGTGGTCGGCCGGGCAGACGCCGATGTCGCTGTGGGAGCTGGAAATTCCGGGCACGGATGGCTGGTACATCGGCAACTCCGGTGAATGGTGGGAGGAGTCGGAAGTCGAGCGGCCGAACGTGTTCGCCAGCAAGACCGATACGCTCGATGCCAAGGGCGCACGCACGTTCGCGGTCACGCTGCCAGCATCTCCGAAAGGTCGCGCCTCGCGCGTGAGTGTCGAGGCGACGATTGTCGACATCAACCGCCAGTCGGTGAGTGGACGCACGACCACCATCGTGCATCCTGCCGAGTTCTACATCGCGGCGAAGGGCACCGGCGACGCATGGTTCTGGAAGGCAGGCGCGCCGCAGTCGGTCGTCGTGATGGCGGTGCGTCCGAACGGCCAGAAGACGACCGGCGTCCGCGTCAACGGCACGATCGTGCGCCGCGAGTGGAACCGCGTGCGGCGCATGCGCGACGGCATCTCGGAACTCGTCGGGGAATGGGTGAGCGATACCACGGCTCGCTGCTCGGTGACCACGGCCGCATCGCCGGTACCGTGCACATTCACGCCGAAGGAAGGCGGGATGTACGTCGTCTCGTTCAGCGCGACGGATACCAAGGGACACGAGGCCAACACGAGCTTCGAGCGGTGGGCGTCTGGCGAAGGCTGGATCCCCTGGGGCGACGAGACGCAATTCAAGATGGACGTCATTCCGGATCGCACGCGCTATGCGGTCGGTGACACGGCCACGGTGATGTTCGCGTCGCCGTTCACGAATGCGGACGCGTGGATTACGGTGGAGCGCGAAGGACTCATCGAGCAGCGGCGCATCCACATCACCTCCGGCTCGACAATCATCAAGTTTCCGATCACGGAAGCATTCGCGCCGAACGCGTTCATCTCGATCCTGGTGTCGCGCGGGCGAAGCGCGCCGCCGGGCAGTGTCGACGATGCTGGCCGTCCGACGATTCGCGTGGGGTACGCGGAGCTGCGCGTCACGCCGGAAGTGAAGCGACTCGTCGTAAAAGCCACGGCGCTCAACGCGGAGTACCGGCCGGGCGACACGGCTCGTGTGCGCGTGCAGGTGCGCGACCGTCAGGGAGCCGGCCAGCGCAGCGAAGTGACGCTATGGGCCGTGGACGAGGGAGTGCTCTCGCTTACCGGCTACAAGACGCCAGACCCGCTCGATCTCATCTACCAGCCACGCGGGCTCGGCATGAGGCTCGCGAGCAACATGACGTCGGTCGCCCCACAGATTCCGGAGGGAGAAAAGGGATATCGCGAAGCAGGCGGCGGTGGTGGTGTCGCGGGAGCGGACATCCTGCGGGCGAAGTTCCAGACGACGGCGTTCTTCCTGGGCAGCGTAGTCACCGACGCGCAGGGCAATGCTCTCGCGAGCGCAAAGCTGCCGGACAACATCACCACGTTTCGGATCATGGCGGTGGCCGTCACCGCGGGCGACCGTTTCGGGAGCGGCCAGTCGCCGATGTTGGTGACGCGCCCGCTGCTCGCTCGACAGGCGCTGCCGCGCTTCGTGCGACCCGGTGACCAGTTCTCGGCCGGTGCGGTGATCAATCGCCGCGATGGCGCGACCGTCGACGTGAACGTCACGGCGTCTGCCACCGGGGCAACGCTGCGCGGCGCGCCAACACAGACGGCGACGCTGGCGGCGCTCAAGGGCACCGAAGTCCGCTTTCCATTCCTCGCACAGCGCATCGACAGCGCCAGCTTCCGTTTCGACGTCAGCGATACGCGGAACGCTGACGCTGTGCGCGTCACGATTCCGGTGCGGCCAGATCACCATCCGGTGATCCACACGATCGCTGGCGTGCTGCACGACACCGCCGCCATCGACCTGCCCCTGCCACTCGGCATGGACCTCGACCGCTCGCGTCTCTCGCTGACATTCGGCACCTCGCCACTCGCGATGCTCCGCGGCATACGGCAGGCGCTTCGCATCTATCCATATGACTGCACCGAGCAGGTCACGAGTGCCGCGATCCCGCTGATTGCACTTTACAGCGCACAGGTGAAAGGCGGGCCGAAGATGCCGGGCGATCCACGCCAGGAAATCGCGCGCGCCGTCGAGGTAATCGTGAGCCGCCAGCGTGCGGACGGCGGCATCGGCTATTGGTCGCCCACCGATTGGTCGAGCGCGTGGCTCAGCGCGTACGCCGGCATGGTGCTGCTCGACGCACGCGACGCGATGAACGGCGCTGGCGTCGACAGGAAGGTACTGGACAAGCTCGCGGCCTACCTCAAGATGCAGTTGCGCGCGGACTCCGCCGGCGAATTCAGCCCGGTAGGCCGCTGGAGCAAGAACCCCGAATACCACCGGCGTGAGCAGCTTGCGGCCGCCGACTTCCTCAGCCGCTACGGCCGCCCCGATATCGCTGAGGAGAACGATCTCCTTTCCGCCGCTGCGCAGCTGACCATGGAGGACCGCGCTCGCTTGGCCGAGGTGCTCATGCGCCGCAAGCAGGTGGTGCCGGCGCGGCGGATCATGGATGCCATGTGGGCGACGATGCATGTGGAAGGCACGCACATCGTGCTGTCCGATACCACGCACAAGCCGTTCTACTTCGATTCGCGTGTTCGGCCGCTGTCTCGCATCCTCACGGCGACGCTCGCCGTGCAGCCAGACCATCCGTTCGTTGGACCAATCGCCGAGACGCTCGTGCAGCTCACGCGTGCGAATCGGGAGTGGGAGTGGAATTCGCAGGACTATGCCTTTGCCGCAAGTGCGCTGTCCGCACTCGAGCGGCAGCGGCGTTCGCAGCCGGAACGGCAGGTGCGCATTCGCTCCGGCGACCGCGTGATTCTCTCTGGCGCGACCGGGACCGAGGCCACGGGTCGCGACTCCAGCATCGCGCTGAGTAGTGTCGTCTCCAGCACCGGCGGACGGCAGCACATGACACTCAACGTCGATGCGAGCGCCGGGAGCAGTCCCGTCTACTACTACCTCAACGTCACCGAAATACCGGCGGCACCGCCGGTGACGCCGGAAGACCGCGGCATCCAGGTGGAGCGTTGGTACGAGCGCGTGGACGGCGGCGCTCCGTTGCAGAGTGTCGCCGAGGGTGAGCTGGTGCGCGTTCGGTTGCGGATCACCGTGCCGGTGTCGCGTGATTTCGTCGTGCTCGACGATGCGCTCCCTGCGGGCCTCGAGGCGATCGACCTCAGTCTCCGCACGTCCGCGCGGAATGCCGGACCCGGAGTAAAGCGTGACGAGCCAGCAGACGAGGAGCGCGGGGAAGGGGGCGACGGCCTCTCCTGGTACGGAAGCTGGGACTCCGGATGGTGGTCGCCATTTGATCACCGCGAACTGCGCGACGACCGCGTGGTTTATTCCGCTTCACTGTTGTGGAAGGGCACCTACACGGCGACGTACATCGCACGCGCCACGACGCCTGGCACGTTCATCCGCCCGCCCGCGCATGCCGAGGAGATGTACAATCCGGCGGTGAATGGGCGGAGTGATGGTGGGACGTTCATCGTGACGCAGAAGTCGACGGGCAAGCCATGAGCGCACGTGTCCGCGTTTGGCCGGTCCTCGTGCGCGCAGCCCTCCTCGGCGCCGCCGCGTGTGGGGTTGGTGTCATGGCACTCGGCATCTGGATGATGCGACCGCTCCCGGTGCCGATGATCGCGCCGCCGCGCGCGGCGGGAATCGTCATCGAGGATCGGCACGGCGTGGTCCTGCGCAGCACGCGATCCGCGGACGGAAGCAGGGAACGCTGGATCAGTTACGACCACATCGATCCGGACCTCATCAACGCGTTCGTTGCTGTCGAGGACCGGCGCTTCTGGGATCACCACGGCATCGACGTCAGCGCAGTCGCGCGCGCCGTCCGGGAAAACTTTCTCGAGCAGCACGTTGTGTCGGGCGCGTCGACGATCACGATGCAGCTCGCGCGCATCGTGCGTCCCGCTAGTCGGACGTGGGGCGGCAAGCTGGTGCAGGCGATGTGGGCGCTCCGCATCGAGCGCCATCTCGACAAGCAACAGATTCTGGAGCAGTACCTCAACCGCGTGCAGCTCGGGCAGGCCACCATCGGCGTGGGCGCAGCCAGCGCCGCCTACTTCGACGCCTCGGCACAGAACGTCAGCATCGCGCAGGCGGCCACACTCGCCGGCATCGCCCACGCGCCTTCGCGCGACAATCCCCTCACCTCCGCTCGGCGCGCCCGCGTGCGTCGCACGCATGCGCTGGAACGGATGCGCGATGTTGGCTCCGTGACACGCGAGGACGTCGCGCGTGCAGGTGAGGAGCCGATTCGCATCGCGCCGCGCGCGCTGCCGTTCATTGCGCCGCACTTCACCACGCGGGTGCTGTCGTGGGTTGGTGGCAGCGGGAAAGTTGCGCTATCAGCAACGGTGCGTACGTCGATCGACGCGCAACTGCAGGCCGAGGTCGAGGCCGAGGTTGGGTATACGGTGCGGGCGTTGAAGGAGCGCGGCGTTGAGGATGCGGCGGCCGTCGTGCTCGACAACCGCACGGGTGGCGTGCTCGCGTGGGTGGGGTCGCCGGATTTCTGGTCCACCGGCGATGGTCAGACCGACATGGTCGTCTCCGCACGTCAGCCCGGCTCGGCGCTCAAGCCATTTCTGTACGGTCTTGCGCTGGATCGCGGATTCACCGCGGCGACGATCCTGCCGGACATTCCGAAGTCATACGCCGCAGCGATCGGGAGCTATACGCCTCGCAACTACGATCGTCGCTTTCGCGGGCCGGTACGCGCGCGCGAGGCGCTGGCGAGCTCCTACAACGTGCCCGCGGTGGAGCTCGCGTCGCGCGTCGGCACGGGAAGCCTGCTGCACACGCTGCGGCTCGCTGGCTTCGAGTCGCTGAAGCGCGACGCGGAGGAATACGGCCTGGGTCTCGCGTTGGGGAATGGCGACGTCACGCTGCTCGAGCTGGCGAATGGATATCGCGCAATGGCGAACGACGGTGTGTGGACGCCGTGGACCTGGCGCGCGACATTCGCATCGCCTGGCAGTTCGGCAGTGGGCCGACGTCGCGTACTCTCCTCCACCGCGAGCGCCATCGTGCTCGACATGCTCGGCGACGCGAGCGCGCGCATACCAGGATTCGGAGTGAGTACGCCGTTTGACTTTCCATTTCCGGTGGCGGTAAAGACCGGAACGAGTCGTCACTTCACCGACAACTGGGCTGTTGCGACGACACGTGGATTCACGGTCGCAGTCTGGGCGGGCAACTTCAATGGTCGTCCCATGCAGGGCGTGAGTGGCGTCACGGGCGCTGGTCCGCTGCTGCATCGCGTGGTGATGGGCGTTGCGAAGTACGTATCGCCCGGAGTGCTGACGACGCCGTCGGAAGCAGGTGCCGTGAGTGCGCCGGTGTGCCGGCTGTCGGGCATGCGCGCGACACCGAAGTGCGCGCAGCTTACGGAGTGGTTCGTCGCGGGAACGCAGCCGGCCGAGTCGGATGATTGGGAGCGAAACGGCGGCGTGACGCTGCCATCGGAGTTCGCGGCGTGGAGCGGGCAGGCGATGCCATCAGTGGGCGCGCCGACGTCGCTCGCATCATCGGCGCGCGAGGGCACGAGCGAGAGTGCGAGCGCACGTGCTGCGGATGACGCGCATCCGCGTGAGCAGGTGCGGTTCCGGATCGTGTCGCCGCTGGATGGAGACCGCTACGCGATCCCGCCGGGCGTGGAGGCGCGCTATGCGACGCTGTCGCTGCGCGCCGCGGGTGCAGGCGCCGAGCGTGTGCGCTGGCTCGTGGATGGTGCGTCACACGAGGGCGCGCGATGGCCGCTGCGCGAGGGCACGCATGTGATCAAGGCAGTCTCCACGCGTGGCGAGTCGGCCGAAACGACGATCGTCGTGGAGCGCTGATGCTCGAGAAGAGCTCGACGCTCATTGAGTGCGATAGTATTGTCACTCTGAGCCATGCCTTGGAAACGCAATCGTTCGCACTGCCATGACGACACGCAACTACTACCACGACGCCTACACGCGGCAGTTCACTGCCAACGTCGTCGAAGTGTCCGCCGACAATGCACCACCGTTCGCGATTCTCGACGCATCGTACTTCTACCCGACCTCCGGCGGCCAACCGCACGACCTCGGCACCATCGGCGGCGCGAACGTGTTGGACGTCAGCATCCGTCCCTCGGACGGCACGATCATCCACAAACTCGACGCCCCGATTCCCCTTGGGCCAACAACCGCGATAATCGACGGCGCACGCCGCTTCGATCACATGCAGCTGCACACGGGACAGCACATCCTGTCTCAGGCGTTCCTCCGCATCGCTGACGTGGCGACCATCGGATTTCACCTCGGCGCCGAGACGGTGTCGATCGATCTCAATGATGGCACGCTCGCGGAGGCGCGCATCGCCGAGGCAGTCGCGCTTGCGAATCGAGTGGTGAGTGAGAGCGTCGCGGTGCGCGCCTGGTTTCCGGAGGAAGCGGAAATCGAGTCGCTCGCCCTGCGCAAGGTGCCGGACGTCGCCGGGGCGCTGCGTGTAGTCGCCATAGGAGACTTCGATTTCTCGGCATGTGGCGGAACTCACGTCGCGCGGTCGAGCGAGGTCGGCCTGCTGTCGATTCTTCGCGTCGAGCGCATGAAGCGCGGTACACGGATCGAATTTCTCGCCGGCCACCGCGCACGAGCAGACTATGCCCGCAAGCACGGGATCGTGCACACGCTCTCGACGGCGCTCACCTGCGCGCAGCTCGAGCTTCCTGGCGCCGTGGGCCGACTGTCGGATAGCCTCACGGAAGCTCGGCGTGCGCTGGCCGTGTACCGGGAGCGCGACCTCGATGACGAGGCGAGCCGTCTCTCGAGTGACGGACAGCAATGCGGCACCGTGACGGTGCTGCAGGCGGCGTTCGATTCACGTCCCATCGACGAAGTGAAAGGTCTCGCACTCAGGCTCACCGCATTGCCCGATGTCGTCGCGCTGCTGGGCACGAGCGGAACACGGACGCAGGTCGTGTTCGCACGCTCCGAGAACGTAGCGATCGACCTCAGGTCGGCCTTTGATGCCGCGCTCGCGGCGCTGGGCGGCGGCAAGGGTGGCGGTGGCCGCGTGCTCATGGGATCAGCCGGTGCCGTCGACTCGAGGCGACTGGCCGATGTGCTCGGCGAATGCGCTAAAAGCCTGCCCAACTAGTCACTCCCGCTTTCCGATGTCCAAGTCCGACATCCGTTCTTTCCGTTTGTTCCGCCAACTGTCGTCGCGGTGCTGCAGTTCTCCCACACGGAAAGTGCGACGACAGTTGGCGGACACGCGGAGAGAACGGATATCGGACCTGGACATCCAACCTCTGAGGGATGCGAAGGTTCGTGCGAGTGTCGTACCTTAGCCGTATGCGCTCTCCTGCTCCGATGACTCGTGCCGCACACCTCGTAGCGCTCGTCCTGGCGCTACTCACTCGTGACGCTTCCGCACAGACGGCAAACTGGCCCGTCTATGGCGGCAGTGACGACCACACGCACTTCACCACGCTCAGCCAGATCTCGCCGGCGAATGTCCGCCAGCTGAAGGTCGCGTGGACCTACGACACCCACGACGCCTTCGCCGGTTCGGAGATGCAGTCCAATCCGATCGTGGTGGACGGCGTGCTCTACGCCACCACGCCGAAGCTCCAGGTGTTCGCGCTGGATGCGGCCACGGGGCGCGAACTGTGGCGCTTCGATCCGCAGAACGGTGCTCCGGCCAGCGCACGCTTCCGGCATCGCGGCGTCGTGGTCACTGGCGATCGCGTGATCTTCAATTACCGGAACCGTCTCTACGCGCTCGATCGGCTCACCGGAAAGCCGATCAAGACCTTCGGCGACAGCGGCTGGGTCGATCTCCGCATCGGGCTCGGGCGTCCCGTCGAAGGCCTGTCCGTGAGCGCCAGCAGTCCCGGCGTCGTGTTCGAGGACATGCTCATCATGGGGAGCACGGTTCCTGAAGCACTGCCGAGCGCGCCGGGTGACATCCGCGCCTTCGACGTGAAGACGGGCGCGCTGCGATGGAGCTTCCACACCATTCCACATCCGGGGGAGTTCGGCTACGACACGTGGCCGCCGGAGACATGGAAGATCACCGGCGGCGTGAACGCATGGTCGGGCGTCACCATCGACACGAAGCGCGCGATGGTCTTCGCGGCGACTGGTTCCGCGTCCTACGACTTCTATGGCGGCAATCGAACCGGCGACAACCTGTTCGCGAACAGCGTGATCGCCCTCGATGCGCGCACCGGGAAGCGCATCTGGCACTATCAGGTGATCAAGCACGATCTCTGGGACCGCGACCTGCCTGCCGCGCCGGTGCTCGTGACGGTGAAACGAAACGGAAAGCCGGTCGACGCCATCGCGCAGATCACCAAGACGGGCCATGTCTACGTGCTCGATCGCGAGACAGGCGCGCCGCTGTTTCCGGTGGCCGAGCGGAACATGCCCGTCGCCTCGCTGCCGGGAGAGCATGCGTCGCCGACGCAGCACTTTCCGCTGAGTCCACCGCCGTTCGCCCGGCAGCAACTCACGCGCAACGACCTCACCAACCGCACGCCCGCGGCGCATGCGTCGGCGCTCAAGCAGTTCAAGGAGTACGGCACCGCGAACCCGTTCGAGCCACCGAGCCTCAAGGGCAGCATCATCTACCCCGGTGTCGACGGCGGCGGTGAGTGGGGCGGACCCGCATTCGATCCCGCGACCGGCCTGCTCTACGTGAATGCCAACGAGATGGCGTGGCTTCTGAAGCTGGTGCCGCGCAGTGACAAGTCGCTCTATGCCGCGAACTGCGCGAGCTGTCACGGCGACAACCGGCAGGGGAGCGCCATGGCGCCATCGCTCGTCGACGTCGCGAGCCGGCGCAATCGCGAGCAGATCATGCAGGTGATACGCGAAGGCACGGGGCGCATGCCGGCCTTCGCCAGCGCCCTCGAAGGGCGTGCGGTCACCGACATCACGAACTTCCTCCTCACCGGACACGATGCGTCGCAGTCCGCCGGACCCGATCCCTTCGGCGTACCGTACCGCAACGCGTACTTCGACATCTTCGTCGACAACGAGGGCTATCCCGCAATCAAGCCGCCGTGGGGCACGCTGAACGCGATCGACCTGAACAAGGGCACGATCGCGTGGAAGATTCCCTTCGGCGAGTATCCGAAGCTCGCGGCGAAGGGCATCCGCAATACCGGCACCGACAGCTACGGCGGACCAATCGTCTCGGCGAACGGCTTGCTTATCATTGCGGCCACCACGTACGACAACAAGATCCGCGCGTTCGACAAGCGGACCGGTAAACTCCTCTGGTCAGCCGCGCTTCCGGCGGCGGGGAATGCCACGCCGTCGACCTACATGGTGAACGGGCGCCAATACATCGTGATCGCGTGCGGTGGCGGCAAGAATGGCGCGCCGAGTGGCGGGACGTATGTGGCGTTCGCACTTCCGGAGTGACAGGTGACGCGACGAAATCGCGATGCGGGGTGCAACTGATGCTTGACGAGTTAACGGGTAGTCGCAACCTTGAGACTCCCGATTCGGAGAATTGTGCTGGACACCACCTGCCCGAACTGTCACGCCGTCTTTTCGGAGAACGCGAAATTCTGCAGTAGCTGCGGATTCGCATTCACCCGTGAGCTGGCCGCGTTGGGGTCTGCGCTGAAGCAGACGCAAACACCTTTCGCGACAGTCGGCGAGCCCGCACCGCCGGTCAAGTACGATGCCTCGACCGTCAACCAGGTCGAGCGGCTCAACGCGGCACTGGAAGGGCGGTACGTCGTGGAGCGCGAGCTGGGACGTGGCGGCATGGCGACCGTCTACCTGGCGAAGGACGCGCGTCACGAGCGGGAGGTCGCGATCAAGGTGCTCCTCCCGGAGCTCTCGGCGTCCATCGGTGCCGATCGATTCGAACGCGAGATCCGGTTGGCGGCCAAGCTGCAGCATCCGCACATCCTCGGGCTGTTCGACTCGGGGTCCGCCAACGGGCTGTTGTACTACGTGATGCCGTTCGTGAAGGGCGAGTCGCTGCGCGATCGAATGGATCGCGAGGGCCAGTTGCCGGTGGACGACGCCATCCTCATCATCCTCGAGGTTGCCGACGCACTCGCCCACGCGCACGCGCAGGGCATCGTCCATCGCGACATCAAGCCGGAAAACATCATGCTGTCGGGCGGCCACGCACTGGTGGCAGACTTCGGGATCGCTCGCGCCGCCACCGATGCCGGCGTCCAGAAGCTCACGCAGACGGGCATGGCGATCGGCACACCCATGTACATGTCGCCCGAGCAAGCCGGAGGCGAAGACGTGGGGCCGGCGGCGGACATCTACAGCCTGGCGTGCGTGCTGTACGAGATGCTCGCGGGCGAGCCGCCGTTCACGGGCAAGACGCCGATGTCCATCATGGCGCGCCATGCCATGGAGCAGGTGCCGAGCATCCGAATCGTACGCAGCGCGGTGTCCGAAGAGGTGGAGGCGGCGATCTACGCGGGAATGGGAAAGGTGCCGGCCGATCGCCCCCGCACGGCGCAGGAATTCGCCGAGATCATCGGCATGCCGATGGCCATGACGGCGAGCCTTCGCGCGGTCACCGGGCCTACCGGCATGCGCCGCGTAGCGTCGGGCTCCCAGCTACTGCAAAGGCGCGCGCAGGCGCGCGCGCGGCGTCCGTGGTACACGCGTGCATCGCGGATCACCGCGGCGATCACGCTGTTGCTGGCGCTCATCATTGGTGGATACTACGCGGCGCAGGCACGGCGCGGCCCCGTGGACGAGAATGCCCGACGCGTCGCCGTGCTGTACTTCACGGACCAGAGCAAGGCGCAGGACCTCGGGTCACTCGCGGATGGATTGACCGAAGGGCTCATCAATTCGCTGGGCAATGCGTCCAGCATCACCGTCATATCGCGCACGGGCGTGGAGCGCTTCCGGGGCTCCGAGCTCCCGCCCGACAGCATCGCGCGTGCACTGCGCGCAGGCTACCTGGTGCGCGGCGACGTGGATCGCGAGGGCAAGAACGTGGCGGTGAATGTCCGTCTCGAAGATCGCTCGGGCACAAAGATCCAGGCGAAGAGCTTCCGCATTGCCGAATCCGATCCGCTGGCGATGCGCGATTCGCTCGAAACGGCCGTGTCGGAGCTCATCAAGACCACGCTCCATGAAGAGATCCAATTGCGCACGGAGCGTGCGGGCACGTCGAAGCAGGCCGCGTGGCTGGAGCTGCAGCGCGGCGAACAGGCGCGAAAGGGCATCGCTGCGCTTGTCACGAAGGGAGATACGGCTGCCGTTAACCGCGCGGTCGCCGTCACTGATTCCATCCTGGCCCACGCCGAGAGTCTCGATCCTCGGTGGGCCGAGCCGGTGACGCGACGCGCGTGGCTTGCCTATCAACGCTCGCGGAGTGTCGGTCGCGATCCGGCGCTGATCAGGAAGTGGGTGGACATTGCCACGCAGCACGCCGGTCGTGCGCTCGCCATGGATGCAGAAAGCCCCGATGCGTTGGAGGTGCGCGGCACGGCGAAATACTGGAGCTGGCTTTCCAACCTCGAAACTGACGCGTCGAAAAAACAGGCGCTTCTGCTGGACGCGAAGGCCGACCTCGAGCACGCGACGCAGCTCAATCCGAAGCAGGCATCTGCGTTTGCAACGCTCGCGAGCCTCTACTACCAGGTGCCTGACGCAACCACCAATGATGCGTACCTGGCGGCCACCAAGGCTTATGATGCGGACGAATTCCTCGCCAATGCCAATGTCGTGATCAACCGGCTCTTTCTTGGTGCGTACGACCTGGGCTCCTTCGACAGGGCCGACCAGCACTGTCGGTTGTTCGTCAGCCGGTTTCCGCAGGATTACCGGTCGAAGCGGTGTCGGCTCTTCATGCTCTCGACCCCGCGGGCACCTGTCCTCGACCTGACGGCGGCGCGGCGACTCGCGGATTCGACGGTCGCCATGCGCGCCCCGAAGGATTCGCTGCTCGAGCGATGGAACACGAACCTCCTGATTGCCGCGGCCATGGCGCGCGCAAGCGCGCAGCAGCCCGCACTGGCCGACAGTGCGCGACGCGTCGTGAAGGCGTCGATCGGCGATGCGCAGGTCGACCCCAATCGCGACCTGACGTATCTCGCCGCGTTTGTTTACGCCCAGCTGGGCGACGAGTCGGATGCCGTTCGGATGGTGAAGGAATACCTCGCCGCCAATCCCCAGCGCGCGCGCAGCCTGCGCGATGAGCCGTGGTGGGGCTTCAAGCGCCTCGAGGGAAACGCGCAGTTCCGACAGGTGATCGGGACGCGGGGTTAACCATCCGTTTTAGCGGTGCTTCGTTGGTGTGGCGCTCGCGCCACTATTGCGAAGGTCACCGAGTCATCCCACACTGCGCCCAGACTTAATCCCGATCATCCTCGAGCCGAACGCGGTTGTCGCCTTCCAGCTCGGGAAGTGTCGTCCCCCTGAGTGGAGTGTGCGCGATGCAGCGTTACCCGCGTCTTTCGGTTGCCACGGTGCTCGTGGCATTGTTCGTCCTTGGGTGTAGCGACTCGAAGATGTCGCCGCCAACAGGTCCGAGTGTGGCGGGCGCAGCGCGCTCCTCCACACCGGGAACGTGCACAACGCTCGCGAATCTTACGGCACTCGCGAACACAGTGTTCGGCAACGGTTCGCCGAATGTCCACTCCGTGCTCGGCAAGCTGAATAACCTCGACAAGCAGCTCAAGAAAGGCCACATCGTCGAGGCGCAGGATCAGGCAAGGAATATCGTGGAGTTCGTGCAGGCCGCGGCGACGGCGGGGCGCCTGCACGCCACGCCCCCCCACGTGCAGGCGTTCATCAGTGGAGTGCTGTGCTACGCCGGACTGCTGTCCGACACCTTCCTGATCTACCCCTCGGATCAACCGCAAGTGATCATCGACGCCACGGGACAGGGAGGTATTTCGTTCCCTGCCAATCCCGTATCCGTGCCGACGCTGATCACCCTCCAGCTGCTCGATCCGGGAACATCCCCTCTCGTCACAAAGCTCGACAAGTATCCCGCCTACCTCGAGATCACGAGCACCTCGACACTGACGCAACCCGCGGTGGTCGCGGTGTGTCCCTCCATCTCGGTACCCACGGACGTTGTGGGACGATTGCGGCTCGGTCACCAGACGAGCACGGGCTTCGAGATCACCCCAGCGGCAGATGGCGGATTCCTGAACTGCTCAGGTATTGCGGCGTCCCGCAAGCCGGGTTGGTTGCGGCAACTCGCGCAGTTCGTGCTTCCGCAGCCGTTGTATGCCGCGACCACGTTCGCCGGCGGCGGAGTGGGAGGATTGGCGAGTGAGTTCAGCCCGTTCGGGCCCGTGGATCCCCAGCTCAGCGCCACGAGCACCATCGATGCTTCGTGCTCCTCTGCGACGGCCATCCCCGGCACCGCGCTAGGCTCGGCGTGTCGCCCGGCCGCCACCGTTGCGACCCGCAACGGCACCCTCATGCAGAATGTCCCGATTGGGTGGGCCGTCACCAATGGCGGCGGCGCCATTGCGCCCAACTTCCTCCTCACCGGCACTTGCGGCACCTTCTCGACGACGGCTGCCACTACCACCGACGCGAGTGGAATGGCGGGGGTTTGCTGGACGCTGGGACCGGTCGCCGGCCCGAACACCGTGGATGCAACGCCGAGCGCGGGGGGCGATGCGCCCGCAGGCGTGAGTTTCGCGCCATCGGTCCTCACCTACACAGCGACCGGCACATACCACGGTCACACGGTGACGACTCCGGCGCCATGACCTGAAGAGTGC
>JALYVY010000048.1 GCA_030852985.1 Gemmatimonadota bacterium
ATCGTCAGGAGGTCATTTGCCGCCTTGAATTCATCGCAAGACTTGGAGGTCTTGAGCCCTTCGGTCATCGCGGCAATAGCCTGGAACGCCGACACGCCGAGGAGGAACTTCGCATTCGCGCTTGGCGCCATATCATCAGACGCCTGGAGGAACGGAATCGCTTTCTTGTAGTCTTCGGCTGTCTTCGATGCAGCGGCCGCCTTGTATTGCGTGTTGCCGAGCTGCAGGAGCACTTGTGCGTCGCGCGCCTTGTTCGCCGGGTCCATCGCCGCATCAGCCTTTGCATACTTGATGGCGTCTTCCGGACTGCCCATCTCGGCGGAGATGGACGCGAGCAGGTAGTTGGCGCCGTTCACCTTCGGGTCGATCTCGAGGGCGTGCAGCAGCGACGCCTTGGCGGCAGGCAACTGACCCGCGCGACGCTCATTCTGCGCCTTCTGGAGCAGCAGCAGAGTGTTCCTCGGAAATTTGGCCGCACCGACTGCGGCAATCTCGGCAGCCTTCGCAAAGGCGCTGTCGGTCTCGAGGTCGGAGATCTGGCGGAAGAAATAGTTCGAGTCCGCTGCAGCCGTGTCGATGGCCGCGTACGCCATGCCGGCCGGCACCGCCTGCTTGAAGTCCTTCGCGGCGCGGAGCACCAACCAGTAGGTGCGGGCGTACTGCGGATCACCGGGGTTGTCCGCGACGAGCTGCTTGGCCGTGGGGACCGCGATTTCCGCCTTGCCCGAATTCACCAACTCATTGATGACCTGCTCGCGCAGCGTGGTGTTGGTCGGGTCGGCGTTCATGAGGCCGACCAGCGCCGTCAAGGCGTTCGTCGTGTCGTTCTTCTGCTTGTACGCATCGTACTGCAGCTGGTACGCGATGCGGCTCGTCTTGTCGAGTCCCATGATCTCGCGCGTAATCGCGATGACCGAATCCTTCCAGGGCTTCGTCGAGTCGGGGCCCGTCTTCATGTTCGCATACGCGCTCGCCAGGCAAAGGCGGAGCAGCGTACCCTTCGGATAGTCGCGCAGTCCCTTGCGGGCCGCCTCGATGGCCACCGTATTCGTATTCGCGCGGATGCCGTTCTCGCAGGCCTGGTTGCTCGAAATCTGGCCGCGGGCATGGTCGTACTCGCCGACGATGATCTTCGCGGCTTCGCCAAGATCCTTCACCTCGGCAGTGGTGATCAGGGGCTGCGACAGGGAGACGTCGCGCGGCAGGAACATGCGCGCGGTGACGCGATAGCTCCCGCCGGCCTTGGTGATCGAGCCATCGATCACTTCGTCGGCGTGCACGAGCTTCGCGAGCTCCTTGATGTCGTTCGGGCTGAGCGCCGAATCCGGGCGGTAACCCGATTGCTTCAAGGTGGTCTCGATATCCTTCTTGCTCACCGGCATCAGCGTGCGAATGCTGAAATCACCAGCAATGCGATTGCGGATCTCATCGGCGACGAGCGGGCCAACCTCGGGATCACCACGAAAGGCGGTGACGAGGACCTTCTTGGTGTCAGGGCCTGGCAACTGCTGCCGCTGGGCGCTGGCGACCGATGGAACGAGTGTCGCCACCACAGCCGCGGCAAATCCAGCAGTCAGGAGCGCAGAGCGATACGGAGCCTTCACAGTCGTAACCTCCAAAGCGTTAAACAGACGTACACCTGACACTCCGCATGGGTCCGCCCCAATGCAGCGCGGAACAGCGGTATCCACGATGGGCGAAGAGGGATTCGAACCCCCGACATCCTGTGTGTAAGACAGGCGCTCTAACCAGCTGAGCTATTCGCCCGTTGCAACGCTCACACGAGCGAGACCCCGCGCCGGCCGCGCCCCACAGACTGCCTGAGTTGTTCTTGAATGGCTCTGGTCGGTAAGCGCTACTTCAGAATAGCAACTGGCACGAGCACACAGTACCCGGCTACAAGCAAAATCGGTGCAACCGTCGTTCCGCCACGCGCCAGATCAGCATATCCAAGCAGGATCGTGACCGCCGCGATCCCCCACCAGAGCCACGGGCGCTCCTGAGACGTCGTATCCATTTGAGCCATATGGCATGAGTGTAGAGAAAACTTTGTGGACTTGTCAAGCGAACGAGTGCACGCTTAATCGTATCCTAACGCTCGGCCATGTGTTTATCAGTGGCGTCGGGCTGGATCGAATATACCTTGGGTCAGACAGTCGGACAGTCTACCCGAACGAGCGGCTACGCCGCCGTCCTCGTCTGACAGCGAGTCCACCACAGTCTGACCGCTATACGCTACACCACCGGGTCGTGTGGACTGAATGCAGTGTGGTGTGGACTCGCAGGTGACCGGAACGGCGCAGCCACCCGGATGTGTATCCAGAAAAGCTGTCGGACCAGTCAGTTGACCCGCTGTCAAGCGAGCAAGCGCGCAGCGCGAAGCGGGTCAGACTGTCTGACAGTCAGACTATCGGTCGGTGATCTGGGCCAGCAGCGCCGCAATCGCGCTCCGCTGCTCCGCGCGCTCGGCGGCTTCGTCGGCCGCGATCATCGCCCGCATCCGCTGGCGGTCGCGCGCTCTGCGCGCGAAAATGAAGGGCAGCAGCAGCACCGTGAGCGCGAGCATCGCTAGCGACAGGTCCGCAAACAGCGCGAGCCCGCCATAGCGCCGGCTCGTGCGTCCCTGAAACAGTTTCTCGTATCCGCCCAGCGTGATGCCGAAGGCCTGTCGCATCGCCTTGTCCATCGTGCTGCCCTTCGCCCAGTAGTCGAAGAACAACGAGAGTCCGCGTTCGGGATCGAGCGACGCCAGCTCCGTGACGGCGCGATAACTCAAGGCGTAGGCAGATTGCGCCGCCACCGAGCCGCCGCGAAAGCCTTCTTCCAGCTCGTCGAGCGACGGCGTGCCCTTGAGTGCGAGGGCGACGTTCGCCGCGAGGACGTCATCGCGGCGCCACTCTCCCGCGGCCACGCTCGCATAGCCCTCGTCGAACCAGCGCGGCGGCCTGTTGCCGAGCCGCTCGTGCAGCGCCAGGTGCGCGAGCTCGTGCCGAATGACTTCGAGCGGATCGCCGGCATCCTCGGTACCTGCGCGCCCCTGCATCACGATGCGTCGCGACTCGGGAAACGCGATGGCCGCGCCCCACTCCGGTGCGGTGGGCCCCACCCACGCGCGAAAACGAGCGGCGTCCGGGGCGATGGCAATCAGCACGCGCTGCCGAGGCCGGGGCAGCCAGGGAAATGTGTCATTGGCGACTGCTGCCTTCACCACCGAGTGGGCGAGGAGGTCGTCGACCGGATAGTACACGACGGTGAAGCGGCCAGTGTCGAGCCGGCGCGGCGCGTCGTCCTGGCCGTGCGCGCGCGGCGCGAAGGACGCGAGCAGCAGGAGGCCAACAAGGAACGCCCGCGATCCGCGACGCGACCGAAGCATTGCCGTTGCTAGGGCTCCCCGCCCTCCTCCACTGTCTTCAGCACCTCGGCGCACTTCTTTCCCCACGGATTGAACTTGTTGGCCGCAAATCCTTCGCGCCATGTCTGCATGGCTTCGTCGCGCTGGCCATTGAACCAGTATGAGCGACCGAGCTCGTAATAGGCTTCGATGAGGTTTGGTCCCAGCGCGAGTGTCTTCTGGAAGAACGTCTGCGCGTCCTCGAACATGTCGCGTTCGAGGTACACCAGGCCCAGGTAGAAGTGCGCGTACAACGTCGCCTTGCGGTCGCTGTCGAGGCGAATAGCGCGCGACAGGTGCTCGATGGCCTCGCCGAAGATGCGCTTCTTCAGGCAGATGTATCCCACGTTGATCCGCGCGAGTGCGTTGGCCGGCTCGCGCATGAGCACCTTCTGGAACTGCATGAGCGCTTCGTCATACTTTTCCTGAAGCATCTGCGCCCAGCCGAGCAGCGACTCCGCCTGCGGGTCGCCCGGGACCAGGGCGAGCGCCTTCATGAGACTCTCCTCGGCACCGACGTAGTCCCCGAGCGAGATCCGGCTCCACCCCTTCTCGATGAACGTGGATGCGCCAATGTGGTCGACTACGACCGGCCGGTCCGCACTGAAGGTGGGCGCCGTCAATTCCTGCAGGTGCTTCCAGCGTTCGACGAGCGCCTTGGCTTCATCCTTGAGCGCGGTGAGCTTGGCAAGGTCGTGCTCCAGCGCCTTGCCCAGCGCGATGAGGTCGTTCCGGATCGCGGTGCGCTCCACCGACGCATCGGGCGCATCGAGTCGCGCCGACAGCGACGCGATCTGGGCGCGATGTGCTTCGACAAGCTCATTCATTTGGCGACGGCCTCGGTGCCGGCGTTCTGGAGCGCGATGCGTTCGGTCGTCGAGAGCAGTTGCTCGACGTCGAGGTAGATGACGAGCTTTTCGTCGTGTCGCACGATTCCCTTCAGGTACTCGGCCGCCAGTCCGCGAAAGTATTTTGGCGGGGGCGCGACCTGCGATGGGTCAAAGGGCGCGACGGCGGTGACCGAGTCGACGACCACGCCGATCAACTCGCCGCTCACCTTGAGGACGAGGATGCGCGTTTGCCGGTCCGCCTCCGTGCCGGGGAGCTCCATGCGCAGGCGGAGGTTCACCAGCGGAAGGACGCGGCCCTGATAGTCCATCACGCCCTCGATGTACGACGGCATGTCGGGTACCGATCGCGGCACCGTGTAGCGGAGCACACGCTCGACCGCGTGGACGTCGGTGGCGAAGAGATCGTCGCCGAGGCAGAACGTGACCAGCTTGTCGGTCAGGGTGGTCATGCAGTCTCCAGGATGTCCGCGGACTGGACGGCGACGATGAGGGCATGCGCGTCGACGATTCCGATGAGCGCGCTGTCGTGGCGAACGACGCCGAGCAGCACGCTGTCGGACGCGTCGCCGCCAACGGTTTCACGCAACTCGCTCAAGTCGATGTCCATGGCGTCGTCGACGTCGTCGATGAGTATTCCCACGCGTTGATCTCCGCGCCGAAAGATGAGCAGCGCGTCTCGGTGCGCGATTGGGAGGCCAAGCGCGTGCGTCGGTGAGTAAACGGGCGTGAGTGCGCCGCGCACGGTCACGACACCAATCATCGCCGGTGGCATCTCGGGCACGTGGTGGATGACGGGCAGGTCGATCACCTCGTCGATCACCACCAGCTCGACGGCGAAGCGCTCTCCGCCCACCCGAAACATCAGCATCTCCATCACGCCGTCGCGGCGGCGCGCCATTTCGCGGAGGGTGCGCCTCGGGTCGGGGGCCGTCGGCTTGATGGGTTGCGCGTACACTTCGATCCCCCGCACCGCGGCGGCTTCGTCGTCCTGCGCGAGCGCGGCGGCACGTTCGGCGGTGAGCGTTCGCGCCAAGTCGACCGGCGTCGAGTTTCGCTTGGCCCGCGGCGGTGGCTGGCCGGCGACTAGCGATTCGCCGGCTGTACCAGATTCCGCCGGCTCAAGGAATTCAGCTGCCTTGAACGATTCGAACGCGTTACCCGCTTCATCCCTGCTCACCAATTCAACCGACTCAAACGATTCGATCGGGGCGAACGCTTCGAACGCCTCGAGCGATTCAACTGACTTAACCGATTCAACCGCCCGAACAAATTCGGCAGGCATGACTGATTCAGCCGCCGGCTTCTCGTCCGCCACCGGACTCACCGGCGCCGCTGGCGGTACCGACAACTCACTGTAGCGAATGCGCTTGCGCGTCATTCCTGGTCGTCCGCCACGTCGGTCATCAGCGCCTCATCCACCTCCGACAGCCGACGCATCGCACCGACGAACAGCGCCTGCGTCGCCAGCGTGTTCACGCGGCGAGGCACCCCTCCGCTACGGCCAACGAGCACCGCCATCGCGGCCGGCGTGAAGATCTCCCCTCCCGTCCGGCCGGCGACCGCGAGACGGTGCGCCACATAGCCGCCCACGTCCTCCGCTTCCATTGGCTCCACATGAAATCGAAGACTCACGCGCTGGTCGATCTGCGGACGCTTCCGCACACGATCGCGCAGCTCGGGCTGGCCGAGAAGAACGACATGCAGGTGCTTGTCCTGACGATCCTCGAAGTTGGTGAGCAGGCGCATCTCCTCGAGCAGCGACGGCGTGGCGAGCTGCGCTTCGTCCACCACCAGCACGGGCCGACGGCCGGCCGCATGCTGTGCACGGAGCGTCTCGCGCAGCGCCATGATGACGTCGAGCTTTCCGCGTGGCGGCGATGCGATACCGATGCCGCGCGCGACCGCGGCAAGCATCTGCGTCGGCGTGACTTTCGGGTACGGCAGCGTGATGCAATCGCACGGCGAGTCGACAAGACCGTCAACCAGCGCCTGTGCGAGCATCGTCTTGCCACAACCAATCTCCCCTGTGATGAGCGAGAGTCCGCCGCGCAGCTCGGTGGCATCGTACACCAGGCGCGCAAATCCCTCCGCGAACGACGGCGACCGATAGACGAAGGCCGGGTCGGGCGTATTGGCAAAGGCCCGCCGCTTCAGGCCCCAGAATTCCTCGATCATTGCGCCTTCACTCGCCGCAAGGCGACGTACTCGACGACGGTAGGTGCAACATGCTGGAGTGAGACCACGCGTTCGGCCCCAGCGCGCGCGAGCGCCGCCTGCGGCATGCCGTAGATCGTCGACGTCGCCCTGTCCTGCACGATGCCGACCCCCCCCGCCGTGCGGATCGCCTCGAGTCCGTCCGAACCGTCGCGCCCCATTCCGGTGAGCACCACGCCGATCGCCTGTTGGCGGAACTGCTCGGCGACGGACGTAAACAGCGGATCGGCGGCCGGTCGCACGCCCCACATGGGCACGCCGCTGTCGAGGGCAATGGTGTGCTGTCCACCCAGCCCGCCCACGACGCGCATGTGCTGCCCCCCGGGCGCGAGGTAGACATGATTCACCTCGACGACATCACCCTCGGCGGCCTCGGTCACGCGGAGGTGGCTCATGCTATCGAGACGCGCGGCGAGGCTGTGCGTAAACCCGGGGGGCATGTGCTGCACGACGAACACGGCGGCGCCGAGCGTGCCCGGAAGGTTGGGAATGACTTCAGCCAGCGCCCGCGGGCCACCCGTGGACGCGGCAATCGCCACGGCGAATCGCGCGGCCGATGGCGCCGCACGCGGTGCACTCGCGATGAAGCGCGGCCGAGCGAGCAGTTGCACGCCCGTGAGGTTGACGAGCGTCGCCGCGCGCAGGGCCGACAGGAGCGTCTCCCCCACCGTCTCGAGATCCAGGCTGATCGGCCCAGAGGGCTTGCGCACGAAATCGACCGCGCCCAGCTCGAGGCAGCGCAGCGTGAGGTCCACGCTGCTGTTCGTCTGCGCCGCGCTGAGCATCACCACCGGCCGCGGCGTCTCACTCATGATGTACCCGAGCGTCTGCATGCCGTCGAGCTCCGGCATCTCGACGTCGAGCGTCACGATGTTCGGGTTGAGTGCCTCGATCTGCTTCAGCGCATCGTGGCCGTTGCGTGCGGTGCCTACAACGCGAAACTCGGGCGAGGCGTCGATGATCTGGGAGATGAGACGACGCATGAACGCGCTGTCGTCGACCACCAGCACCGTCGACGCAGCCCTAGATGACACGGTCGCCCTTCTTGAGCGACCGCACTTCGACGCGCCCGTCGTCGAGGTGGAAGTAGACACTCCGGCCGTAATCGAGCCCCGTATCTTCCGCGAGCAGCGGGATGTTCGCCGCCGCCAGCACCTCCTTCGTGGCGTTGACGTTCCGCTCGCCCACGTTGATGCCGGTGCCGCCCGTCAGTTGACCGAACATGCTCGCGCCGCCAATGATCTTTGCACTGATCGTCGCGGACGGCGACGACCCGAGGCGACGCATCTCGTCGAGCATTACGGGGATGATCGTTTCGGGAAACTTTGCCGGATTGCTGGTCTCTCGGGACATCGACTTGTTGGGCAGGAGGATGTGCGCCAGTCCGCCCACCTTCGCCACGCGATCGTAGAGCGCAATCGCCACGCACGACCCCAGCCCAATGGTCGCGATCACATGATCGCCGCGGCGCACCGCGTAATCCGCGACCTTCACCCGCACGTCACCAAGGGGTCCGGTCATATCGGCCGGAACACGCGCTCGCGCCCGTCCACCGCCACGAACCGCGTCCGCGCGGCGCCCAGCAGCGTTTCCACCTTGCCGAGTACGAGGAAGCCATTTGGCGCCAGCGCCGAATAGAACTTGTCGAAGAGTCGTTCCTGCGTTTCTCGATCGAAATAGATCAGCACGTTTCTGCAGACGATCAGTTGATGAAGCCCCGGAGGCGGGCCTTCCGCCAACAAGTCCCGGCGCTCGAAACGGACGAGCCGCTTTACATCGGGAATGATCGTGAAGGGGGCTTCTGCTGCAAAGTATCGGCGTCGCAACTCCGCTGGCGTATCAGCGAAGTCGCCGTCCTCGAAGTTGCCGCGCTCCGCGTCCGCCAGGCATCGGGCGTCGATGTCGCTGCCGAGGATCTTGACGCGCCCCCCCAGCGCATCGAGCTGCCCGAGTGATTCGGCATGCTGGTGAAACAGCGCCGCCAGTGAATAGGGCTCCTCGCCGGAGGAGCAGCCTGCGCTCCACACGCTGATCACCGACGTCGCGCGCTCCCAGAGTACCGGCACCACGCGCCGCGCAATGACGTCGTAGGTCTCCCAGTTCCGGAACAGCTTGGTGACGTTGATGGTCAGCGCGTCGAGCAGCCGTTCGTACTCGGAGCCATCGGTGTCGAGCACCCGGGCGTAATCGCCATAGGTATGCACCCCGCGCGCCCGCATGCGGACCGCAATGCGGCGCCGCAGGCATTTCTCCTTGTAGCTCGCACACCCGAAGCCCTTGTCGCGGGCGATCTTCGCAGTGAGCGCGCTGAACTCCCGATCGGCTTCGTCCGTCATGTCACAACACCTGCCTCACCGCCTCGAGATTGGTGCGCACAATGGCGTTGCTCGGATCGAGGGCCAGGGCCTGCTCCCAGCACTTCACCGCTTCGTCGCGCTCCTGCCGCTTGAACCGGATGTTGCCGAGCTTGAGATAGATGTCGTCGCCGAGGTTGGCGTTGAGCTTGAGCGCGCGTTGGTAGAACTCGAGCGCTTCGTCGTAGCGCGCGGCCCGATAATGGAAGTCGCCGAGGTTCTTGTGCAGCTGCGGAATACCCGTGTCTTCCTGCACGCCGCGCTCGGCGGCCTGCATCGCCTCGGGATGGTAGCCGCGCCGTTCCTGGACGGTCGCGAGGTTGTTATGCAGCGGCGCCGCGTGCGGGTGGGCATTGATGCCCTCGAGCAGCAGCGTGTGCGCGCGCTCGAGCTCACCCATGAGCGCCGCCGTCAACGCCGCGTAGTGATACCACGGCGCGGTGGGGGGACGCGTGCCAAAGAGTGCACGTGCCGACTGGAGCGCGGTGTCCGCCTCGTCGATCTTTCCAGCGCGCAGGGCCACGACGCCGAGCGACGTCTGGATGCGTGGGTCCTTTGCGCCGCCTTTCTTCAGCGCGGTGTCGAGCGCGACCTTGGCTTCCTCGTAGCGTCCCAGCCGCTCGAGCGCGTAGGCGAGGTTGTGATAGGCCGCCGGCCGTGCCCCTGGATGCGCCACGCATTCGGCGAACGTCTCCACTGCATCCGACCAGTTGTTTTGTCGCATGAGCGACAGGCCGATGTAGAAGCGCGACTCCGCGTCGTGTGCGCGCAGCTCGCTCACGCGCCGGAACTCGCGCATCGCCTCGTCGAGCATGCCGGTCTTGTAGAAGGCGATCCCGAGATTTCTGTGTTCGTCGACGCGCGCGTCGCTGACCACGGCCTCGACCGCCTTCGTCTTGCCGACCCGTTGGGCGAATCCGGCCGTCACGAGGCCATAGATCGCCTTGCCCACCTCGAACTCACCGAGCCCCGACTCCTCGATGACGCTGACGACGTCGCGCTGCCCGTCGAGCAGGTCCATTACCACCGCCTGCTCCCTGGGGAGGGTGACGCCAGCGGCCGCGAGCTTCCCGCGGTCGACATCGAACACCAGGTCGAGGCTCGAGATCTTCTTCTCGATGAGGCTCCACTCGTCGACGCGACGCGCGCCCTCGAGCAGCAGCGATTCCGGGTTGATCGCCACCAGCAGGTCCTGCTCCTCCGGATGGACCTCGGCCTCGAAGTTGAACGTGCCCTGCGTCCACGTGAAGAGGTAGTAGACGGCCTCCTCGATCTGCGTGCGAATCTGCGCATGCAGCGCATCGCGGGTGACGGCCCCCTGCGCGACCAACAGCTCGCCGATGCGCTTGTCGCGTTGGCGCGACTGCGCGGTGATCGCGGCGTCGAGCTGCACCTGCGTGATGGTGCCGGACTTGAGCAGGATGTCGCCGATGCGATCGCGGCGGTTCACGATCGACGCGTACGAGATCAGCCCCTTGTCGAAGTAGACGTAGCCGAAGTTGTTGCGGTGCGTGACCGCCAGGCAGCCGGTCTTCTTCCCCATGGACAGGAGTTGCAGGACGTCCGGGAGGCTCGCTTCCTTGAGGCTGCCCTTGATCGCCATCAGCGCAGCTCCTCCACGAGCCGGCCGGCGACATCCGGCCACTCCCACAGGATCTTCTCGTCGTCGAGGAAGAACGTGTCCTTCACCTCGCGCACGGCCGCAGGAGCGACGGTGGGCGTCATGCCGGACGGCTCGAGGATGTGTCGGCCAAGCGCCATCGTGAGCGGAGCGCCCGTGATGTCGCTGCCGGCGCGGAGGCGTTGCACCGTCCCCATGATCTCGCGCACGCTCGTGGCGGGTCGATCCGCGAGATACGCCAGCAGGTCGCGCGGCGCGGTGAGGCCAAGGTCCGTGAGAAACCGGGTGAACAGCTTCTCCCGCAGGTTGCGGTCGGGCAGGCTCACCTCGGCCACGAGACCGCCCTCGAAGCGGGAGCGCAGCCGGTCTTCCAGCCCCTCGATCGCCTTCGGCGGCATGTCGCTCGCGAACACGAGCTGCTTGCCCGCCGACTGGAAATGATTGAAGACGTGAAAGAGCTCCTCCTGCGTGCGCTCCTTCGACGCGACAAACTGCACGTCGTCGATGAGCAGCGCATCTGCGGCACGATAGCGTGCGCGGAACCGCTCGATGGTGCCGTCCTGCAGCGCGGCGATCAGCTCGTCGATGAAGGTCTGCGCGCCGACGCACGCGACCCGGCCCTTGTCGCCGAACCGCGCGCAGAGCTCGTTGCCGATGGCGTTCAGGAGATGTGTCTTCCCCACGCCACTTGGCCCGACGAGAAAGAGCGGGTTGTAGCGATGTCCTGGTTCGGCAACGACAGCATCCGCTGCGCGCACGGCCATCTGGTTGGAGGGACTTTCCTCGTACGTCACGCGCGCGAAAGCCGCCTGCGGTCCGCCGGGGGGCACTTCGCCGGCCAGCGCATTTTCGACGAACGCCATCGTCTCGCTCAGGCGCTCGGGATCACGGAAGCGCTCGTGTCCACCCAACTCGGGGTCGACCGTGGTGACCTGCCGCTCCAGCTCGCGCAGCTGCTCCACGGCCTGGCCATACCCGCGGAGCACCGCCTCGTAGTTCTCTGGCGGCTGCGTCTCGCCCATGAGGCGTTCGAGCGACGTGGTGCGGTAGCCTTCGCCCCCCCAGAACGCGATGGATTCACCCACCCGCACGCGCCAGGGCTCCAGCTGCGAGGCCACCGCGCTCGCGATGTCGGTCAGGAAGCCGAAGAACTCATCCGTCTCCACCGAGGTGCGCGGCGGCGGCGGCGCGGGCTTCGGCATGCCGACGATGTCGCGCACCTGTGCCGGCGTGAGCGTGCCGTCGAGCGCCTGGTGTGCGCTCATCTTGTTCATGGCGCCCTGAAGCTCGCGAATGTTCGCGAACTCCACGCGCGCGAGCTCCTCGATCACGCCAGGCGCGAAGTGCACCTTGCGCTCCTCGCACTTCTGCCGGAGGATCGCGACGCGCGTCTCGAAATCGGGTGCACCAATGTCTACGATCAGGCCGCCGCTCAAGCGGCTGATGAGGCGCTCGTCGACGTCCGGAATTTCGGCGGGCGGGCGGTCGCTCGTCATCACGATCTGCCGGCCACTGCCCTGGAGCGAGTTGAGGAGTCGCAGCAGCTCACTCTGCGTTTCGCGCCGGCCGGTGAGGAACTGCACGTCGTCCACCAGCAGGATGTCGACGCGTCCATACCGCAGCTTGAACCGCTCCATTTCGCCGGATGCGATGGCCGCGTGCAGTTGCTGCACGAAGTCCTCGAGCGCCACGTACTCGACGATCAGCTCGGGATGTCGCTGAATGGCGTGGTTGCCGAGTGCACCGATGAGGTGCGTCTTGCCCAGTCCCGAGCTGCTGTAGATGAACAGCGGGTTGTACACCGCCCCCGGCGACTCGGCCACGTTGCGCGCTGCCGCGACAGCCAGGCGATTGGCCGTTCCGACGATGTAGTTGTCGAAAAGGGCGCGAGGATCGACCTGCATGCCCTACTTCGCGGCTGCGGGGGCGGCGCTGCCGGTACTGAGCCGGCGCAGGACGATCTCCGAGATCCCACGGAGCGTCTCGAAGACACCAGGTCCGTGCAGCGCGTCGGCGGAAAACTCCGGCACGTCACGGAAGTTGATCGCATCCGACAGGTCTCCCACGGGCAGGATCAGCTCCGACGGAAGGTCCTGCTTGTTGTATTGCACGACGAGCGGCATGGTGCGCGGGTCGACGCCCTGCTCCGAGAGGTTGGCGTGCAGGTCCTGGAAGCTCTCGATGTTCTCGTCGAGCTGGCGCGCCTGGCTGTCCGCGACAAACACCACGCCGTCGGCGCCCTGGAGCACGAGCTTGCGCGTGGTCTGGTAGTAGATCTGCCCCGGCACGGTGTACAGCTGGAACTTGGTCGTGAACCCGGAGATCGACCCCAGGTCGAGAGGCAGGAAGTCGAAGAAGAGCGTGCGGTCGGTCTGCGTGGCAAGCGACACCATCTTGCCCTTCCGGTCCGCAGGAACCTGCCCGTAGATGTAATGCAGGTTGCTCGTCTTCCCCGAGCGACCTGGCCCGTAGTAGACGATCTTGCAGGTGATTTCGCGCGTGGCGTAGTTGACGAGCGACAAGATGACAGTCGGAGACGGTGGAACTACGCGCGGCCGAAGAGGGCCGCCAAATTGCGATTCAGGTCCTGCTCGAAGTGCTCCGCCAGTGCCGGCGATGGCGCGGGACCCTCCGCCGGGGCCGCCAGGGCAAGTGCCGCGACGAGCTCGTCGAAGTAAAGGCGAACCATCCCGATTGAGCTTTCCTGACCGAACACTGTAAGGAAAATGTACGCTCCGCGCGGCGAGCGTGCCTCTGCCAAAAAGATCTGTCTCGCTACGCCCGCGTGATGCAGCCCCTGAAAGGGCTTGCCATCCACGAATCGGCCTAGCTCGGCGCTCGTGGCATGGATGCCCGCCGCCAGCGCGCACGCCGTCATCACGTCCACCGCACGGGCAAAGCCGTGCTGCGCCAGCACCTGACCGCTCGGATGCAGCAGGAGGGCCAACTCCACCCCGGTCTCGTCCACGAAGGTGCGCAGCGGCGCCTCGATCCACGCCTCCACCACGCTGATGATCACGCGGCGGATCCTTCCGCCGTGACGCCAATCGCCGCCACGGCGCGCATCATCTCGACCCGCACCAGGCCGACGTTCACCGTGGCCGCGGCGACGACCACAAGCACGAGCTCCCCGGCGCCTGCGACACACACGCGCCCGTACGGTGCTTCGAGCTGGAGAAAGGACACCACCCCCAACCCAGCCGCCGTCGAGGACAGGCGCGCCTTCCGGTAAAGTGACGCGGCCAGCGCCGCGACACGATCCCCCTGCTGCCCGATCTGCAGGTTGCAATCGATGACGATGCCATCCTGTTCGCTCGCCACGAGCGCCGCGCGCACGCCACGCAGGCGTGAGAGTCCCTGCAGCATCGTGGTGAATGGCGACGCCATCAGACGCTCGCCTCGAGCCAGTGCCGCGCACTTGTCGCGCAGCGGTCGAGCAGTCGGCGTACGAGGCCCAGCGGCGTCGCGCGCGACGTCGCGAGCACGAGCAGCCCGTCCTGCGCCGCCGGCGCCATTGCAACCACCGCGACATCCGTCTCGAACACGATGGAGGTCCAGTCGCCGAGCGCGAGGTGCCGCGTCGCACGACGCGCCGCATCCGTGACGCCACTCAGTTCCGCACCTACATCCTGCGCGACGTCGCGGCCGTCCCACGCCACGTAGGCGCCGGCGAGCACCAGCCCCGAACGATCGAGCAGCAGCGCGGTCTGGCCTTCGTCTGGCAGGTCCGCGACAAAGAGGTAGCGGCTGTCCGCCTCCTGCGGATGTGCAGAGGCCTCATTCATTCCCTGCGGAGCCAGCGCGCGCACGCGCTCCAGCGCACTCGACACCTCGTGATCCGACGGGTCAGCCGCGGCAGCCGAAGCCAGATAGCGTTCCGCCTCCCCGAACTGCTCACGACGGAAGCAGACGAACCCCATTCCCTTCAGCGCACCGAGGTGACCGGGAGAAAGACGGAGCACCATGTCCCATTCGTCGAACGCGCGCTCCAATTCGCCGCTGTCAACCGAAATCCTGGCGAGCAGGTCGTGCGCCTCGGCAAGATGCGGGTGGCGCTCGAGCCCACGCAGCGTGATGATGCGCGCGAGATCGGTCTGCCGCAGCCGAAGGAGTGCGTCGCCGAGCCCGACGAACACCTTGCTCGACGGATCGCGCGCGAGCTCGTCGCTCATGCGCCGCACGTCCTCAGACATTCGCGTGCGCCTCGAGCATGTGTTCCATTCGCGTCAGCGCATCGAGCCCTTCCCGTATCCGGCCAACGTCGGGCGACGTCGGGCAGAGCCTGAGGAAGTGTTCCCAACTCGCGCGCGCATTGGCGAAGTCGCCGACCCGCACGGCGGCAAAGCCCAGCTCCCGATGCACTTCCGGTGTGATCGGATCGGCCTGCACGGCGCGGCGCAACTCTGCAACCGCCTCCTGGTGCCGCGCCAGGCGAAGCAACGCCTTGGCCACGAGGAGCCGGGCGGCCGTTGCATCGGTGCCGTTCAAGACGGCCGCTCGCGCCTCGCGCAGCGCATCGTCGGCACGGCCACCGTCAAGCGCCGCCTGCGCGCTCGCCATCGCTTCCGTCGACTCCGTGAGCGCGGCAATGCTGTGCGTCGCGCTCCGCTCCGGCACGCGCAGCAGGATCACACCGGTCGACACGAGCCCGTAGGCGATCTTCGCCACCTCGAACTCACTGCTGCCGAGCGACGCGGCAATACGGCGAAGGTCGCGCTCACCGTCGATCATCATCAGCACTTCCCACTCGTGCGGCAGCAGGTCGAGCACCGATGCCCTGTCCTCTTCCTCCGGCGCGAGCGACGGCACCACGCCGAGACTCGGCACCTTGTCCGCGATGCGCGACCACTCGTCGATGCGGCGCGCGCCTTCCATCAACAGCGACTCCGTGGAGATCCGGATACGCGCGTCCACGGGCACGTCCGCAACCTTGCGCTCCTCGAACGAGAAGAACCCTTCCCGCCACGACATCAATTCGAAGATCACATTCTCGATGGCCATCTGCAGCTGTCGCTCCAGCTCACGCTGCGTGATGACGCGCGCAAGCACGAGCCGGTCGCCGAGCCCCGCGCCACCGACCACCGCTGCCGCCGCGGTCATCTCCGCATCGCCGATCTTCCCAGCTTGGCGCAGGATGCGTTCGATCGACGTCGGGTTGCTGCGGATGCTCGCGTGGATCACGCGGCCGCTGTCGAACAGGACGTCTCCTTCGTCGTCGCGCAGCTCGGATGTGACGCGCAACGCACCCGTTTTCCGGCTGAGGTCCAGCAGCTGGAAGACGTCGTGGATGCCGAGCTCGCGAAGCGGTCCTTCGATGGCCACGGCTCAGCGCCTCACTGGGTCGGAGAAAATCGCCTGCAGATCCGCCGCGGTGCGCGCTTCCTTCCGCGCGCGGCGCGCGTACTCGCTCGCCGGCGCGAGCTCGATAACCGTGCGCCACCGGGCGATTGCCTCGCGGAAGCGCTTCTGGTCGTGCAGGAGCACTGCCTCGAAATACATCGCGCCGGCATGGGAGGGATCGAAGCGCAGGATGCGATGGAAGGCATGTCCGGCATCCGCCATCCGGCCGAGCATCATGAGCGTTTCGCCGAGCGCGAGCAGTGCGTCGAAGTGATAGGGATCGCGCTCGAGGAGCGAGATGAGCAGTTCCAGTGCGCTGTCCGCCTGACCACCCTGCCGCCTCAGCGACGCAAGCTCCAGCGTCGCCTCCGCGTACGTCGGTGCCGACGACAACGCCGCCTCGAGCTCCTGCTCCGCCTCACGGACCTGCTTCCGCGCGCGCAGCAGCCGCGCGAGCTGGAAGCGCACCACGGCAGAATCACTGTCGAGCTCGAGCGCCTGCCGATACGCGGCGATCGCAGTGTCGTTGTCGCCGAGCGTCCGCGCGATGTCGCCAATGCGTTGGTGCACGTCTGACCGAAGCGGCGCGAGCCTGCGGGCGTCCTCCAGCGCGGCAAGAGCCGCGGCGGGATCACCCATGCCGGCGTGTGCCGCCGCCACGAGCATCACCACGTCCACCGTCGTCGGCAACTCCGCCACGAGCGACAGCGCGATGGGAAGCGACTCGCGCGCGCGATCCATTGCGAGGAGGGACCACGCCTCGCCCATCTGCGGCCGCGCGGCCGACGGATCCGAGCGCCGCGCCTCACGGTACCGCTCGATCGCCTCGCCATGCAGCCCCTGCCGCGCATAAATGTCGCCGAGGAGTGTGAGCCCTTCGGCCTGCGGCGCGCCGCGCGCAAGCGCACGACTCACTTCGGCCGCCGCGCGATCCACGAGTCCCATGCCGAGATAATCGGCGGCCATGCCGTAGGGGTCCTGGTTCCCGCCCGGCTCGGACGGCGTGGCCGCATCCGGAGGCGGCGCCACCGGCGTCAGCGACGTGAAGAGGGAATCGAGCACCGCGGAATCGAACGCAAAGTCCTCCACCGCCTCGTCCATGCGCTGCACCGCGCCGAGGTCGGGCTTGATGGAGAGGTCGGGATTCTCGTACTCCAGGTCGATCGCGAGCTCGAACTTCTGCGCGACATAGTACGAGTCCAGTTCCAGCGCACGCTTCGTCTCGCGGAGCGCGCCCTCGAAGTCACCGAGGTGCGACAGGGTGAAGCTCAGGTTGTAGTGCGCTTCGGCGAGGTCGGGATTTGTCTGCACTGCGCGCGCAAAGGCATTGCGCGCATCCTCGAAGCGCCGAAGCTCCGACAACACCAGCCCAACGCCATTCCACGCGGCCGCATCCTCCGGCATCTCCTGCAACACGCCGCGGTACGCCTCGAGCGCGAGTTGAAAGCGTTTTCCCTTGCTGAGCAGGAGCGCGAGATTGAGCCGCGCCTTGTGAAACGCGGTCTGCAGTTCCAGCGCATCGCGGAACGACGTCACCGCGCCTTCCGGATCGCCGCAATGGTACAGCGCGACACCGAGGTTGTTGTGCGCGAGCGCGTAGCCGGGATCCGTCTTCACCGCGCGACGATAGCTGTCCCGCGCCTCGGCGAAGAGGCCGTCCTGATGCAGCGCCACCCCACGCTCATTCCAGAGTTTCGGGCTGATCGGCGCATCGGCGAGCAGCTCGTCATACAGCGCGACCGCCGCCTTTGGCTCGCGGCGCAGCAGGTGCACCTCGGCCATCGCCTGCAGCACAAGCGAGCGATCTTCCCCGCGATCGAGGGCCTTGGCGTACTCGCGCAACGCCTCGCCGAGGTACCCCTTCTGCCGGAAGGCGAGGCCAAGGTTGAACTGCGCGAGCTGGCCTTCGGCCTGGACCTCCATGGCGCTCATCCGCACCGACGACCGCGCGGGCGTTGCTGGCACGGCGTCGCGCCGCGTTGCGCGACGCTCCTCGATGGCGAGATTCGCCTGCGCGCGCGACAGCGCAGGGTTCAGCTGGATGGCGCGACGCGTGACGTCGCGCGCTTCCTCGTGCATGCCGAGGTCACCCAGCACGAAACCCATCAGGTAGTGTGCGTCCGGATTCTGGGGATTGAGCTCCACCGCCCGGCGCAGCGCGGCGAGCGCGCCCTCACTCACGCCGCGGTTGTACAGCACCTCGCCGATGTAGAAGTTCACCACGGAGCTCGACGGATCGAGCGCCAGGGCGCGCTCGAGATACCCAAGCGCCTTGTCGAGATCTCCGTTCGTGCGCTCGGCGAGGCCGAGCTGCACGAGCGCCCCAATATCCGACGGATGATGCCGCAGCAGCTCTGTAAACTCGGCGACTGCGTCCGCGGATTGGCCAAGCAGTGCGAACGTACGACCGAGATCCCAGCGCGTGTCGCGGTCGTCAGGCCGAACTCTTAGACGTTCCGCCAGCTCGCCGATGCGCTTGTCGTAGTAGCCGGTGCTGAAGTACGCGATCTCGAGGTTGCGTTGCGCGACGAGCATCTTCGCGTCGAGCTCCAGCGCGCGCATGAAGGCGCTCACCGCCTCCTCGTACAGCCCCTTGTTGTAATACAGCACGCCCAGATTGTTGTGCGCCCCGGCATCGGATGGGTCGATGCGCCGGGCGAACGATCGGAGGACGTCGCGGTCTCGTCCTGAGGAAAGCGGTGACGCCATGGTCACGCGCGGCGCAGCGGCCAACTACGTACCACGGTCAGGCCACCCGGACGGCGCGCAGGATGGCCTGGAGCGACGCGGGATCGGGCAGCAGGAGGAAGAAGCCGCGCAGTTTTTCGCCAACGTCGTGCATGAAGAACTCGCTCTCCACGCAGAACACGTAGTCCTTGTCACTCCCGAACTGGAGATACGCGGTCGTCAGCACCGCGGCGCTCATGTCGATTGCCAGCGAGGGCGGCGACGGCAGCAGCATCATGCCCATGAAGTCACTGAGCGCGTTCATGTATGCGCTGCTGAGGATATTGCCGGCTTCCTTGATGGCCGACTGCTCCATCTCACCGAGCTCGCCGCTCGATCCGATTGGGCGTCGGAGCATCAACTCCGCGAGCCGGATGGCCGTCGGCTTCGGGAACACCAGCAGGGTGCGTCCGGTCAGGTCGCCCATCATGTGCATCAGCACCGCCGCCACCGGCTCCTCGGGCTCGGAGATCTGGGGCGGCACGTCCTCGAGGCGCGAGACGTTGATCGTGGGCACGCTGATCATGATCGTGCTGTTGATCATCTGCGACAGGGCGGTTGCCGCGTGTCCCGCGCCGATGTTCGCCACTTCGCGCAACGCGTCGAGCTGGAGCGCTTTCAGCGAGCGTAGGTCGTCCATGTCGAGTTCTGTTAAAGAAGGCTGCTGACGTCGAGAATGAGCGCCGGGGTCCCGTCGCCGAGAATCGTGGCCCCGCCAAAGAGCGACCGGGCGTCGTGCACGCCGTCGAACTGCTTGACGACGATCTCCTGCTGTCCAATCAATTCATCCACCACCAGGGCGGCTCGCCGCTCCGCCAGCTCGACGATGATCACCCGCTCGAGGCCACGAACCGGCTCGCCCTCGAATCCCACCAACGTCCGCAGGCGCGCCAGCGGCAGCACCTCGTCGCGCAGCATCAACACGTCCCGCCCCTGCACCGACCGCTGCACGTCCTCCCGCAACTCCACCGTTTCCCGCACGTGCGTCATCGGCATTGCGTAGATCTCGTCGCCGATGCGGGCGAGCAACGACCGTATGATGGCCAGCGTGAGCGGGAGCCGCAGCGTCACCGTCGTTCCCACCTCCGGAACGCTCCGGATGTCGACCGACCCGCCGAGTGCGCGCACCCGGTTGTAGACCGCATCGACGCCAACACCGCGGCCGGACAGGTCGGTCACGCGCTCCGCCGTCGAGAAGCCGGCCCGGGAGATGAACCGCACCAGCTCCTCGTCGCTGAGCTCATTTCTGGACGCCTCCACCAGCCCCGCGTCACGGGCGCGCGCCAGCACCTTGCCGCGATCGATGCCGCGCCCGTCATCCGACACCCGGATGGCGACGGCAGAACGGTCGCGCGATGCACTCAGGGTAAGCCGACCAGCCGCGGGTTTTCCCTTCGCCACGCGGACCTCCGGCGACTCGATGCCGTGGTCGACCGCGTTGCGCAGCAGGTGGACAATCGGGTCGCCGACCTCCTCGAGCATCGACCGGTCGAGCTCCACGTCCTTCCCTTCGACGACGAACTCCACCTGCTTGTCAACCGAACGCGCGGCGTCGCGGACAAGGCGCGGAAAGCGGTCGAACACCTGCCACACCGGAACCATCCGGCTGGTCATGATCTCATCCTGCAGGTCGGCGACCAGACGCGACGTCGCCGACACGGCGTCCACCAGGGCCGGATCATCGCTCGCGCTCGTGAGCTGCACCAGTCGGCCGCGCGTGATGACGAGCTCCCCAATGAGGTTCATCAGGTTGTCCAGCCGCCGCAGGTCGATGCGCACGCTGCGCTGCGCACGCGAGTCGGGCGCAGGCGTGGAGATCGCCGGCACTAACGGACCCGCCAGCTCGGCGACGCTGAACTCCATCGTATGCGGCGGCACACTCGGCAGCTCACCGGCCTGGGCGACCTCGTCGATATCATCACCGACGCGCACCTCGGCCACATCGCCGGCCTTGAGCAGCTTCGCGATCACCTCGTCCGGCGTCAGGGTGGTGACCAGCCGGAGCGCGAAGTCGTGATCGAACAGGTCGGCCTGCAGCTCCTCGATCGAGGGGGCGCACGCAGTGACGTCGCCCAGCTGCTTTGCCGCGAGCACGGCGAGGAAGGCACACACGCCCTTGAGCGCGGTGCCCTCGGCGAGTCGCACGCGAACGAGCAGGCCGTCCCCCGCCGGGGCATCAACAGCCCAGCCGCCCACGGCAGCGCGAGCGTTCGATACGGTCGCCATGCTGTCCAGCGCACTACCGACGGACAGCCGCGCGGTCATCCCGTCGACCTCGTCCGTGTTCGACGTCCCCTCGACCGCGGCCTCCACGGCGCGCTCCAGCACGTCGGCAGACTGGAAGAGCAACTCCATCAGCGCGTCATCGACGTGGCGCGCCCCGCGTCGCACGGCGTCGAGCAGCGTTTCCAGTCCGTGGGAGAGGCTCGCGACCGCCGTGTACCCCATCGTCGCGCTCATCCCCTTGATGGTGTGCACCGAACGGAAGATGGAGCCGATCGCCTCGTCGCCCCCCGTACCCTGTTCGAGGGCGAGCAGCGAGTGGTTCATCGCGGATACGTGCTCACGGCTCTCGGTGAGGAAGAGCTCCGCGTATTGGGCGTTATCCACGCGCGGCGAGGCCGCGGCGCCAGCGCCGTGCGCGCGCCACAGGGCTACGGGTGAAGCCTGCGTCCGCGCGCCACGTCACCCCAGCACGCGCTGCACGGCCTCGAGCACGCGGCTCGGCTGGAAGGGCTTCACCACGAAGTCCTTGGCACCCGCCTGGATCGCCTCAACCACGAGTGCCTGCTGCCCCATCGCGCTGCACATCAGCACGCGGGCCGCCGGATCGAACTTGCAAATCTCGCGCACCGCATCGATGCCGCCCATGTCCGGCATCACGATGTCCATCGTGACGAGGTCCGGACGCAGCTGCTTGTACTTCTCCACGGCCTGGATACCCGTTTCCGCCTCGCCAACGATCTCGAAGCCGGCCTGCTGAAGGATGTCGCCGACCATGGTGCGCATGAAGATCGCGTCGTCGCAGATCAGAACGGAATGACTCACTCGTTGCCCCCTTAGAGCAGGACCTGCGTGATCAGCATGTGAATGTCCACCAGGATAACGACGCCGTCATCCAGGTGCCCGAGCCCCCGCACCAGCCCGGGATGGGCTTCCGGCGCGCTCGTCGCAATCGATTCAGCCACGATGGGCTGTACGTCCATCACCTCGTCCACCGCCACCCCGACGACACGCGCCCCGAAGATCGCCATGATGATCGAACCTTCCGCCACCGGGGCCCGCGCGGGGTCGAGCCGCACCCCGATGTCCAGCACCGTCACGATCGTGCCCCGGAGATTGATCAGTCCCTGGACGTACGCCGGCGCGCCAGGCAGTCGCGTGGCGCGCCGATATGGAATGATCTCCCGCACCCCGTCGATGTCGCAGCCGTATACGCCATCCCCTACGCGGAAGAGTAGCGTCCGCGCAGCCGACGGTGCGTCAATCATCATCGCGGAAGAAGCCAAAATACTCCAGAGGGTCTGAGTCGGCAAACGCGACGTCGGGGCCAGCAGCGCTCACCAGCGAGCGCACGAGATCAACGGGAAGCGGAGAGCGAAGATCCATCATCACGCCCGTGGCCGGATGCGCAAAGCGCAGCCACGCCGCGTGCAGGAAGTGTCGCTTCGCGGATAGCGCGAGGAGCTTTCGCCCGCCGCCGCCGCCGTACGTGTCGTCACCCACGACCGGATGCCCGATCGATGACAGGTGTACGCGAATCTGGTGCGTCCGGCCAGTGTGAAGGTGAGCCCGCAACAGGTCCACGGCGTCGAACCTCGCGAGCCGCGTGAAGTCCGTCCGCGCGGCCCGTCCCGTACTGACGATTGCCATGCGCTTTCGGTCTCGCGGGTCGCGGGCAATCGGCTTGTCGACCGTCACCGTATCACCATCAACGTGCCCCCAGCTCAGGGCGGCGTAGCGTCGCACGATCTCCCGCTTCGCCATGGCCGCGCCCAGCACCCGATGCGCCCGGTCCGTTTTCGCGACCAGCAACAGCCCCGAGGTTTCCTTGTCGAGCCGGTGCACGATACCCTCCCGCTCCTCGCCGCCCAGATCCGACAGGGCGCCCCCGCGCCCCTTCAGCGCGTTGACGAGCGTACCACTCCAGTTCCCTGGCGCAGGATGCACCACCATTCCCGCCGCCTTGTCCACCACGAGGACGTCATCATCCTCGTACCGCACGTCGAGCGGGATGTCTTCGGCGATCACGGGCCGCCCCGCGGGCGGGGGAATCTCCACGATCACGTTGTCCCCGCTGACCGGGCGGTAGCTGGCGCGTTCCGCTCCGCCGTTCACCCGCACGCAGCCGTTGGCAATCAACGTTGCCGACTGGGTGCGCGAGAGATCCAGCGCCGCCGCCACGAACAGGTCCAGACGAGGGGCATCGGCGGGGGCCACCAGCTCGTGTCGAGCCGGGCCATCGCCGGTCACGCGCGCGGCTCGTCGCGGTGCAACTCGACCCGCGAAAGCACCCCATCCGGAGCACCGACCACCATGTCCGGCACGCTGGCCTCAGCCTCCGCCCTCGTTTCGGCCTGACGCTGCTGGCGGTCCTCCTGCGACAGCGACCAGGCGAGCAGGATTGCGCCGACGGTCACCGCGGAATCCGCAACGTTGAACGTCCAGAAGCGCACGTGGCCATACCCGATGTCGATGAAGTCGACCACCCCCATCGGCGACCGGAACCGGTCGACCAGGTTT
>JALYVY010000406.1 GCA_030852985.1 Gemmatimonadota bacterium
GAGCTACGGTGGCAACATCGTGACGAACGACATCGTTCACGGGCTGGGTGTGACGCAGGCGGATGCCGAGCGGCTGAAGGAGCGTTACGGAAGCGCCTATGAGCCGCTGGTGGATCCCGCCGATGTCATTCAGTTACCGAGTACTGTCGCGCAGGGAGACCGCCAGATTCCGCGCGAGCTTCTGGCGCACATCATCCATCAGCGAATGGACGAGATATTTGACCTCGTGCATCGGGAGATCCATGGCGCCGGCTACGGCGCGCGGCTCGCCGGAGGAATCGTGATCACCGGTGGCGGCGCGGCGATGGAAGGAATCACCGAGCTTGCGGCGAGTGTGTTTGGCACCGGTGTGAGGGTCGGGGTTCCTGGGGAGCACATCGGTGGCCTTAGCGACTCGGTGGAGGCACCACGATTCGCGACGGCGGTTGGACTGGCCCTGTATGGAGCCAACCGGCTGGTGGCTGCCGGCGGCGCGCCCAGCTCCAAGCGAAACTTCAATTCGCCCGGCGTGGACAAGCTGGCCAAGCGGATGAAGAACTGGCTCGAGGATTTCTTCTAGAACCAATCGCGGAGCGGTTCCGATTGCGCACGCCGCGGAAAACCCTGCCGTGTCGGTTCGGCATCGGGCAGTCACGAGTGTGATCAGGATGTCGGCACGCCTGTCGCATGTCGCAAAGCTGCGCGCTAGCGTCGCATTGTGGATAAACTCCCGCGCAAATTCGCTCGTGAAGTAGAGTGAATTTGATCGTCATTTGGGCATGGTCGAGCGCGCGACTTTGGCGTATATTAGCCCGTCCTTCCGATCCTGTCGCCTACCCGCCTAGGAGTGCCCGCCGCGATGATATTTGAGTTTGAGGAGAACACATCGCAGAACGCGCGGATGAAGGTAGTTGGCGTCGGCGGCGGTGGCGGCAACGCTGTCAACAGAATGATCGAGGAGCGCCTCGAAGGCGTGGAGTTCGTCTCGGTCAACACGGATGCCCAGGCTCTTCTCAACTCGAAATCGGACGTCAAGCTTCAGATCGGCAAGAAGCTCACGCGCGGTCTCGGCGCTGGCGCACGGCCCGAGGTTGGGCGGCAGGCCATCGAGGAAAACCGCGATGAGGTGTTACGTGCGATGACCCACGCCGATCTGGTGTTCGTTACCTGCGGCATGGGTGGCGGCACGGGCACGGGCGCAGCGCCGGTGGTTTGCGAGCTTGCTCGCGAGGCCGGGGCGCTCACTGTGGGCATCGTCACCAAGCCGTTCCTGTTCGAGGGGCGCAAGCGGATGCGGCAGGCGGAGCTCGGCATCGCGGAGATGCGCAAGAACGTCGATACCATGATCGTCGTGCCCAATGAGCGCCTCCTGGCGGTAGTCGGGAAGGGGATTCCATTCCAGGAGGCGTTGAAGAAGGCGGATGAGGTCCTGCTTCACGCGACCCAGGGTATCTCGTCGCTCATTTCGGTCACCGGGCTGGTTAACGTTGACTTCGCCGATGTCCGTACGGTCATGCAGAATGGCGGCTCGGCCCTTATGGGCACAGGCATCGGCCGGGGCGAGAATCGCGCGGTCGAAGCAGCCCAGCAGGCCATCGCGAGCCCGCTGCTCGACAACGTTTCCATCTCGGGCGCCACGGGCGTCCTGGTGAACATTACGGGAGGCGAGGACCTCACCCTGGGCGAGGTGCACCAGATAAACGAGATCGTGCACGAAGCCGTCGGAGAGGAAGCCGAAATCATATTCGGCGCCGTCCATGAGCCGGCGATGCATGGTGAGATTCGTGTTACGGTCATAGCGACCGGTTTTGATCGCGGCGCCAGCGCGACCGTCGCGCAGCCAGTCTTCGGGAGCACCGTTCCACAGCCAGTTCGCGGCGCGCCCGTGATCCCGCTCCACGCCGCACGTACTGTGCGGCCAATATCCGGTGCGCCTGGCGGCGGACCGGCGCTGCGCCCCACTCCAGCAGCCATACCCGATAATTCAAGGCGCGTGACGCCTTTCAGCCCAGGCTCGTCCTCGAATGACGGTCGGGATCAGGAACTCAGCGATATGGAGATCCCGACCTTTATTCGGAGACAAATGGATTGAAGGCAGTCGCAGCTCGTGGCGTCACATATGGAATAATCGGGACGATGGCTTGGGCGGCGGTGCAGTTCACGCCGCCCATCGCGCCCCGTGTGTCGTCCTCAGACCCGGCCGCGCTTGCGGCGACCAACCGTACCATCGCCGCGGCGGCGTTGACTACGCTCGATCCCGTTGTCGTATCCGTACCCGAGTCGTCCGTACCCGAGCTGCGCTTCAGTCCGGTTGTCGTGGAAGCCTCGCTGCAGCCGGGCCTCGATACCGTCGCGCTCACGGGCACCATTCACTCATCGCTGCTCGCTTCGCTGCTGCACGTCGGCCAGGGCGAGCTGTCAGCCGGACAGCGACGTTCGATTGCGTGGGATCTCGCCGACATCTTTGAACATCGTGTGGACATGTCGCGCGATCTTGACGACGGAGACAAGTTCCACATCCTCGTCGAACGGTTGCAACAGCCGAATGGGAAGATCATCGTCAACAAGATTCTCGGCGCCAAGCTGTCGCTCGGTGACGAGGTCGTCGAGGCGATCCACTTCAAGAGCCGCTATTCGAGCAGCGAGTGGTTCGACGGCCGCGGCAAGTCTCTCACCGCGACATTCCTTCGTACGCCAGTCAACTTCCGGCGCATCACGTCGGTGTTCGGCCTTCGGG
>JALYVY010000407.1 GCA_030852985.1 Gemmatimonadota bacterium
GGGTCTCGCGGCGCTCGACCGCGTGCGCAATGCCACCGGGCTTCCCATTCTTACGGACGTCCACCTGCCGGAGCAATGCGCGGCCGCGGCGAGCATTGCGGACGTGCTGCAGATTCCCGCGTTCCTCTGTCGCCAAACGGATCTCCTTCTCGCCGCGGGCGCGACGGGAAAGCCCGTGAACGTGAAGAAGGGGCAGTGGATGCATCCGGACGCCATGGGAGGCGCCGTCAGGAAAGTACGGCAAGGACATCACGAGGCGGGACATTCCGGCGCGGCCGATATCGCCGTCACTGAGCGCGGCACGTTCTTCGGCTATGGAGATCTCGTCGTCGACTTTCGTGCAACGCCTCGCATGCGCGCCGCGGCGGACGCTCCGGTCATCTTCGACGCGACGCACAGCGTACAGCAACCTGGCCGAGGCGAAGGTGGAACAAGTGGCGGTGCCCGGGAGTTCATCCCCGTACTTACGATGGCTGCGTGTGCAGCGGGGGTCGACGGCTTGTTCATGGAGACCCACCCTGATCCGGCGCATGCGCCTAGTGACGGTCCGAACATGATGCCCCTCGACCAGCTCGATGCGTTGATTCGTCGCGCCGTCGACGTGTGGGATTGCGCCCGACGATGATGGATGCCGCTCTCGCCAAGTCGATCCGGTTCGTCGGGCTCGACGTCGACGGTGTGCTCACCGATGGTGGGATCTACCTCGGCGCCGTCGAAGGCAGGCCGATGGAGTTCAAGCGCTACGAGATCCAGGATGGTCTCGGGATCTACCTGCTGCAGAAGGCCGGCATCCGCGTCGCCATCGTCACGGGCCGCGTGTCCGAGAGTGTTCGTCTGCGAGCCGTGGAATTGGGGATCGAGGATCTCGCGCAGGATCCGAATGCGCAGAAGCTGCCCGCCTTTCTTGCGATGCTCGACCGTCACGGCATTGCGCCGAGCGAGGCCGCATTCATCGGCGATGATTTTCCTGACCTCGCGGTGTTGAGGCTTGTCGGGCTACCAGTCGCGGTTGCCAATGCCGTACCCGAGATCGCGAGCGCTTGCGTCGTCAAGCTCTCGCGCGCCGGCGGACGTGGCGCCGTGCGCGAATTTGCCGAGCTGTTGCTGAAGGCGCGCAACGAGTGGGAGTTCGTGACGGAGCGTTACGTCACCGAGCGATCGTTGCCCGTCTCACGGACTTTGCCATGACGGTCGATGACATCATCGATCGCGGTCGTCGAGTCGTGCGTCTGGAACGCGACGCTCTCGCGACCGTCGAAGAGCGGCTGGACACGCGCTTCGCGGAAGCGGTGTTGCTGATCGCCTCGAGCACCGGGCGGGTCATCGTGTCCGGCGTGGGCAAGTCGGGGCTGATCGGGCGCAAGATCGCTGCGACGCTGACGTCTACCGGAACGCCCGCGGTGTTCCTCCACCCGATGGATAGTGTTCACGGGGACTTGGGGATTGTCGGCTCGGACGACGTCGCCATTCTTCTGTCCAAGTCCGGCGAGTCCGACGAGCTGCTGGCGTTGCTCGAACATCTGCAGGGGCTCGGGGTACGGTCCATCGGCATCATCGGTCAGGCAAGCTCGGCGCTCGCGCGGTTATGCAGCGTGTCGCTCGATGCCTGGGTCCGCGAGGAAGCGTGCCCGCACGACCTTGCGCCCACCACAAGTACCACCGCCGCACTCGCACTCGGCGACGCACTTGCGGTGGCGTTGCTGGAACACAAGGGATTCGGCCGCGAGGACTTCGCGCGGCTGCATCCCGGTGGGGCGTTGGGACGGCGACTGATTACGCTCGTAGACGAAGTCATGCTCACCGCGCCCCTTCCCGTTCTCGCACCTGGAAGCACGTTGCGGCAGGCGGTCGTCGTCCTGGCGGAACAGCGGGGCATCGTACTTGTCGCCGACGAAAGGCTGATGCTGCGCGGAGTACTGACCTCTGGAGATCTCACCCGGTTCATGGAACACGAGGCCGACGTACTGCCGTATCCTGTCGAGCGGATCATGACCGCGACGCCGCACATCGCGCGCTCCGGTGAGCTTGCGAGCGCGGTAGCGTATCGCATGGAGACGCACGGCGTCATGGCCATGCCGGTCCTTGATGCCGACGGCCGCATCGCGGGTGTGGCGCACCTGCACGATCTCATGCGGGCGCGCATCGCATGAATCGACGTGCGTTGTTGGTCGCCATGACAGTCATGCTCGCCGCGTGCCGGACGAAGGGCGCCGCGCCTCCCGTGGAGGGACATGCCACGCTCGCGGACAGCGCGGAACAGATGCTCGTGACCACGCGATCGCTGCTGGTCGACCGCGGCGTGCAACGTGGAGAGATGTTCGCCGATACCGTCTATGTGTTCGACGACAACACGCGGTTCGAGATGCGGAAAGTCCGCGTGGTGTTCAACACCGCGACCGGGGGGAAGGACGGCACGATGAGCGCGGACCGTGGCACCTACAACCAGCGGAACGGCACGCTCGAGGGGTTCGGCAACGTCGTGCTCGTGAGCAATGATGGAAAGCGATTGACGTCACCGCAGCTGAAGTATTCACAAGCAATCAACGAGGTGTCGAGTGACACGTCGTTTACGTTGGTCGAGCCGGGAAAGACGGTATCTGGAATTGGCTTGCGCGCTGATCCGCAGATGACGCGCGTGAAGGTCCTGCGGAATTTTGGCGGCAAGGGTTCCTTCACCCTTCCTGGGCAGTGATGCGTCCAGCGATCACTGCGT
>JALYVY010000408.1 GCA_030852985.1 Gemmatimonadota bacterium
CTGAATTATGCGACCTCGTCCTTCTGCGCGCCGGCGGCTGTCTTGCCTCTATGTGAGCCGCTTGGCAACTTGACACATGAAATACGCCGAAGTGCAAAACTGCATCGGCGGGGCGTTCGTGTCTCCGGATGCCTCGATGCTGGACGTGTACAACCCGAGCAGCGGCGAGGTGCTCTCACGCGTGCCGCTTTCGGGTGGCCGCGAGGTCGATGCCGCGGTGGGTGCAGCGCGCGCCGCGCTCCCAGCATGGTCCGCCACGCCGATCAAGGAACGCGTCCAGGTTCTCTATCGCTACAAGACGCTGCTCGAGCGCGACATCGACGAGCTGGCGGCACTGATCACGGAGGAGAACGGAAAGATCGCGAGCGAAGCGCGCGCCGAGGTGCTCAAGTCGGCGGAGTTGACGGAGTTCGCGTGTTCGCTGCCTCAGATCGTGACGGGCGAAGTGCTCGAGGTGAGTCGCGGTGTCGAGTGTCGCGTCGAGCGCTATCCGGTTGGCGTCGTGGCATCGATCACACCGTTCAACTTTCCCAACATGGTGCCCAACTGGTCGATCCCGAATGCGATCGCGCTGGGCAACTGCATGATCCTCAAGCCGTCAGAGCTGGTGCCGCTCAGCGCGCGGCGCATTGTGGAGTTGTTCGCCGAGGCGGGTCTTCCACCGGGAGTGCTGCAGGTCGTGCACGGTGGACGTGAGGTGGTCGAGGCCATCTGCGACCATCCGGACATCGCGGCCGTCAGCTTCGTCGGGTCCACGAAGGTGGCGCAGATCGTCTACCGTCGCGCCACGAGCAACCTGAAGCGCTGCCTCGCACTCGGCGGCGCGAAGAATCATCTCATCGTGATGCCGGATGCCGACCGCGAGATGGCGGCGTCGAACATCGTGGCGTCGATGTCGGGCTGTGCGGGGCAGCGATGCATGGCGGCGTCGGTGATGGTGGCCGTGTCGCAGACCGATCATATCATCGCCCGGATGGTGGAGGTCGCGCAGAAGATGGTATTGGGGAAGGATCTCGGGCCGGTCATCTCCGAAGCGTCGCTCGAGCGGATCACGCGCTACATCAATGAGGCAGAGGCGGGGGGCGCGAAGGTGCTCGTCGACGGACGCAACGTGAAGGTGGCGGGCCGTGAGGGCGGTTATTTCATCGGGCCCACGATCATCGACAACGTCACGCCGGACATGGCGATCGCCAGGGATGAAGTATTCGGCCCGGTGCTCGCGATCGTTCGTGCGAAGACGGTGGAGGATGCGATCACCATCGAGAATGCGTCCCCGTATGGCAATGCCGCGTCGGTGTTCACGGAGAGTGGCGGTGTCGCGCGCTACGTGATGGAGCATGCAAGCGCGGGCATGGTCGGTGTGAACGTGGGTGTGCCGGTGCCGCGCGAGCCGTTCTCATTCGGCGGCTGGAACGATTCGAAGTTCGGTGTGGGCGACATCACCGGACGTGGGTCGATCGAGTTCTGGACGCAGGCCAAGAAGATGACCACGAAGTGGAACAAGGAAGCTGGCGTCAACTGGATGAGCTGAGGAGGCTCGAACACCATGGCCAACCGGACTGTCGAATTCACTGGCATCAAGTTCGAGAATCCCTTCCTGCTCTCATCGGCGCCGCCGACGGAGTCGGAGCGCAACATCCTCCGCGCCTTCGATGCGGGGTGGGGCGGCGTCGTCGTCAAGACAATCGGGCTGCATCCGGTGCAGAACGTCTACGGCGCGCGGACGAAGTTCTTCCGTACCTCGCCGGACGACAACCGCGTCTCGATGAAGAAGCAACCCGGCTCCGCGCTGCACGGCTCGTGGAACTGGGAGCTCATCTCCGACATGCCGCTCGACTGGTGGATTCCTCGCATTCGCCGGATGAAGGAGGCGCACCCCACGAAGGTGGTGATCGCGTCGATCATGGCGGGCTCCGGCAGCGACAAGGAGCATCGTGCGTGGCAGACGCTCACGGAGGGCGTGCAGGATGCCGGCGCCGATGGCATCGAGTGCAACTTCTCGTGCCCTCACATGGACCGAAAGGACATGGGCTCCAACATCGGGCGCGACAACGTGCTCTGCTCCACCGTGACTGAGGCCGTAAAGGAGGTCGCGAAGATTCCGGTGTGGACGAAGCTGACGCCGGCCACGCAGGACATCGTGGAGGAGGCGGGCGCCTGCTTCCGTGGCGGTGCGGATGCGATCGTCTCGTCGAATACGTTCCCGTCACTGCCGCTCATCGATCCGGAGACGCTGGAGTTCGAGATCAACGTCGACGGCTTTGTCTCGAGCGGCGGACTCGGTGGGCCAGCGATCCTGCCGATCTCCCTCGCCAACATGGCGAAGATGACGAAGGCCTTTCCCGACAAGGCCTTCTCGGCGATCGGCGGCGTGAGCGACTTCTCGCAGGCGCTCTCGTACTTCATGCTCGGCGCGGGCACGGTGCAGGTCTGCACGTCGGCGATGCTCGACAGCGCGATCGGTCCGAACGTGATCCGGAAGCTGAACGCGGGGCTCGACGAGTTCCTCGAGCGACATGCGGACAAGGGATGGACCTCGATCGAGGACTTCCGTGGCATCCGCCGCGATCGTGTGGTGCAGCAGTCGCAGATTCGGCGGCCTGAGGGTGAGGGGTATCAGGGCGGTTATGAGCCAGTCGAAGGATATGCGGTGCCAGAAGCCTCTGAGTTGATGGCTTCTTGAGACTTGAACGGCGGCCGCAGAAAAACCGC
>JALYVY010000409.1 GCA_030852985.1 Gemmatimonadota bacterium
GGTCACCAACCTCACCAGGTCGTGGGGTCGCGTCGCCGTCGACATCGATGTGTCCTGGAAGGATGCAGACCGCGCGACGGAGGCCATGGTCAAGGCGGCGGCCGCGCTCGCGGAGGATCCCGCGTGGGCAGACGCGCTGCTCGATCCACCCCGGGTAACGGGCATCGAGCGGATCTCGGGCGGTGCGGTCACCATCCGGATCATCGCCCGCGTCGATCCGTATCGGCGCGATGATGTCGCGCGCGGCGTGCGGGCACGCATCAAGGCCGCATTGGACTCGGAGGGTATCGCGACCTTCATCACGCCGATGCTTCCTTCCGCGTAGCTTTCTCCGTTTGCCGTTTGCCGTTTGCCGTTTGCCGTTTCCGTTTCCGTTGCCGTCCACCGTCCGCCGTCACCCGTCGCCGCCCTTGTCCGAATTCCGACTTTACAACACGCTGACGCGCCAAGTGGAGCCATTCGCTCCGGCGGACGGCACCACCGTGCGCATGTACACCTGCGGGCCAACGGTGTACAACCCGGCCCATCTCGGGAATTTCCGGACGTTCCTGTTCGAGGATCTCATGCGGCGGGTCCTCGCGCTGCGCGGCTGGCGCGTGCATCAGGTGATGAACCTGACGGACGTCGACGACAAGATCATCAAGCGTGCGCAGGAGCAGGGCAAGACGATCACGGAGGTCACCGAGCCTGTCATCGTCATTTTCCATCGCGATCGCGAGTATCTGCGCATCCAGGCGGCAGAGCAGTATCCGAAGGCCACGGACTTCATTCCGCAGATGATCGCGCTCGTGGAACGGCTGGTGGCGCGCGACGTTGCGTATCAGGCGGAAGACGGCTCGGTGTATTTCGCCATCGCGCGCTTTCCGGCCTATGGGCGGCTCTCGCGGCTCGACACGCGCGAGATCAAGGCGGGCGCGCGTGTTATCCAGGATGACTACAGCAAGGAAAACGCGCAGGACTTCGCCCTCTGGAAGGCCGCAAAGCCGGAGGATGAGGCGACTGGAGCAGCATGGGATTCACCCTGGGGGCGCGGGCGCCCAGGGTGGCACCTGGAGTGCTCGGCCATGGCGATGGATCTGCTCGGCGACACGCTCGACCTGCATTGCGGAGGGATCGACCTGATCTTCCCGCATCACGAGAACGAGATCGCGCAGAGCGAAGCGGCGACCGGTGTGCCGTTTTCTCGCGTGTGGTCCCACGGTGCGTTCCTGCTGACGGAAGGAGCGAAGATGGCGAAGCGTGTCGGCAACGTGAGCACCGTCTCAGGACTGCGCGAAGCTCGCTTCTCGGCGGCCGCCCTGCGGCATTTCGTGTTCAACACGCACTACCGGAAGGAGCTGAACCTTTCGGAAGAGGCGCTGGAGGCGTCGCGGCAGGCAGTGCGTCGTGTGGGCGATTTTGCGGCCCGGCTGAATGGGGATGCTGCACTCGCGCTCGGGGGCACGCCCGAACTTGCGGCGGCGGCGGACGAGGCGGTGAAGCAGGCCGACGCGGCGCTGTTCGATGATCTGAATGGCCCTGAGGCGCTGGCGGCGCTGTTCGACTTCATCCGGAAGGCGAATGCCGAGCTCGACCGGCGTGGCGGTGATGCCGATGCAGTACTTCGGGCCCGGGCGGCGTTTGCGCATATCGACAGCGTGCTCGATATCGTGCCGGAAGAGGAGTCGGCGGATGGGGAGCTGGCCGCATGGATCGAGGAGCGGATCGCAGCGCGACGTGCGGCCCGGGAGCGGCGCGATTTCGGCGAGGCAGACAGGATTCGAGGCGAGCTGGGCGGGCGCGGTGTGGTGATCGAGGATGCGGGTGGCGAGACCCGATGGAAGCTCGGGTAAGTGCTGCTGGGTGGTCGGCTTGACTCGCCCCATCCGCCTAACTATCCTACGGGTCTCTCGCTGAAACGGCCGTCTGCTGACGTAGCTCAGTTGGTAGAGCACCTGATTTGTAATCAGGCGGTCGCGAGTTCGACTCTCGCCGTCAGCTCTTCGGGTTATAAATCGAGCGTGGTCATGACGCCGGGGCGCGAGTGAAAAGGGGTGAGGTTCCTGAGTGGCCAAAAGGATCAGACTGTAAATCTGACGGCGCAAGCCTTCGAAGGTTCGAATCCTTCCCTCACCATGCGCCTTGAACGTCACGCGGCGTGAACAGGCGGGATGGTATTCGCGGGAGTAGCTCAGCTGGTAGAGCGCAAGCCTTCCAAGCTTGATGTCGCGGGTTCGAGCCCCGTCTCCCGCTCTGATTGTTGTTGATGGTCGTGTGAGGGAAGCCAGCCGCCGCGCGGCACGCGGCGGCTTCCCTGTGTCTGGGGAACGTTTCCCGGCGATTGCGGTTTATGTGTGGCGTGGACGTGTAGCTCAGTTGGTAGAGCACACCCTTGGTAAGGGTGAGGTCATCGGTTCAATCCCGATCACGTCCTCTGCATGGTAGGTCGCCGGCGTGTTGGCCGGCGAAGTGAGTGGGCGGGGCGCCGCAGTGGATATGGCGTGCTTGCAGATGTTCCATACCGGCCGCTGGGGGACGACATCGTCTTCTGGGGGCTACTGGCTGTCCAACCTTTTGCGTTTCGGTATCGGTCATGGGAAAGGCAAAGTTCGAGCGCACCAAGCCGCATGTGAACGTGGGCACGATTGGCCACGTCGATCATGGGAAGACGACGTTGACGGCGGCCATCACGGCGATCCAGGCGGTGAAGGGATTGGCG
>JALYVY010000410.1 GCA_030852985.1 Gemmatimonadota bacterium
TGCCCCGCACGGCGTCGAGGGCCACGATGACCTCCAGCAGGTGACCGGGATACGTTGTTCGCAGAAGGTCGACCACGCGCGTGCGAATCGCGCCGGCGTCTTCCGCGCTCGCCAGCACCAGTGAGACCGTGGGGAGCGATCGCTGCGGTGGTTTGCCACGCAGCGATACGAGCGAGGCGAGTAGCCGGACCGTCAAGGGATACGCGCCCCACACCAGCAGGAGCGCAATAACGCCGAACTCGGTCACAGTCCTCACCAGTTCGCTCCTTGAGTATTACTTCGCGGGAACGGCATTCCCGATCGCATGGCACCCACGGGGGCCTGGCCGGCGGCTGAGACTTCTGGTACACCGAAAAAAATGCCTGGTGCCGGCCAACCGTTGCCAGACGATTCAGACGGTTCGGCGCCACCCTGATGCCTTCGATTACCGTACGCCATGATCGTTGGACATCTTGGCCCGGCCTTCGCCGCCCGCGTACGCTGGCGTGGTATCCCGCTCACCTGGTGGATCGTTGCGACCATGGCGCCCGATCTGCTTCGGGAGGCGATGATGGCGGCGGGCACCGACGTCACCGCGGCGAACCTGCACTCGCACGTATTGCCGTGGAGCGCGTTTCTGGCGCTGGCATTCGTTCTCGTGTCGCTGGTGTGTTGGCGACAGCGCATCCCCGCACTTGCAGCCGGGGGTGTGGTGCTCTCGCACATCGCGCTTGACCTCATCTCCGGCCGCAAGCCGCTCGGCATTCTTGCGCTCCACGGTGTGAATCTCGCGCGGTACTCGCCACTCGAGTTCGTCGCAGAGGCGCTGCTGCTGACGGCCGGTTGGCTATACCTGCGCCGGAGGGAGCCCACACATGTGATGGCGCGATGGCCGGCGTTCACCGCCCTGTTCGTGCTGCATGCCATTCTCCTGACGAAGGCCTTTCACGCGCAGCCTTACGCAACGCGCTGCCTCGAGGCGCCGATCCAGCCGTGCTGGATTCGGCGGAACGAGGGGCCGCCATGACTTCACCGCAGCGCGACCATCGACTTGCCCGACAGCGAAAGCACCTTGCCGGAGGACCCTCTGAGGCCGGCTGTCGCATTGCGCGTGTCCACGATGACCGCCGCGTGGTCCACGACCTTCTGGTAGTCGACGGATTTGTGGTCGGTCACAATCACCACTACGTCTGCCGCCGAGAGTGCGTCCGGCGACAGCTCCACGCTGTGCCGCAGGCGCGGCGCCGTTCCACTCCCGTCGGCGCCATGTCCGTCGTCGTCGCGCACCGTTGCGACGTAGGGATCGTGGTAGTCCACCGTCGCGCCCTGGGCCTCGAGTAGACGAATGACGTCGAGCGCGGGGCTCTCGCGCACATCGTTGATGTCGCGTTTATAGGCGACGCCGATCACGAGCACCGTGCTGCCGTTGACTGGCTTGCGGACAGCATTCAGCGCGTAGGAAATCTTCTCGACGACGAATGCCGGCATCGCGCTGTTGACCTCGCCGGCCAGCTCGATGAACCGCGTCCGGTAATTGAGTGTCCGCATCTTCCACGCGAGATAGTGTGGATCGAGAGGAATGCAGTGCCCGCCAATGCCGGGCCCGGGCGTGAATTTCATGTAGCCGAACGGCTTGGTCGCCGCGGCCTCGATGACCTCCCAGACGTCCACGCCCAGCTTGTCGCAGACGATTGCCATCTCGTTGACCATGGCGATGTTGACGGAGCGGAAGGTGTTCTCGAGGAGCTTCACCAGTTCTGCAGTTTCCGTAGAACTGACCGGCACGATGGTGTCGATACACGATGCGTACAGCGCCGTTGCGATCTCCGTGCAGGCCGGAGTAATACCGCCGACCACCTTGGGGGTGTTCTTCGTGTGGAAGACAGGATTGCCCGGATCGACGCGCTCCGGACTGAAGGCGACGAAAATGTCCTCGCCTACCGTAAAGCCCGCCGACGTGAGCAACGGGAGCACGACTTCCCGCGTGGTGCCGGGATACGTTGTGCTTTCGAGCACGATGAGCAGCCCGGGATGTGCGACCGACGTCACCGTCGCCGCCGCCGCCTGGACGTAGCTCATATCCGGATCGTGTGTCTTGCCGAGCGGGGTGGGAACGGCGATGGAGAGTGCGTCCGCGCTGGCGAGCTGCGCGGGATCCGTGGTGGCGACAAAATGCCCGGACTTCACGAACGCCGCGATGGCGTCAGCGGGAACATCCTGAATGTGCGACTCACCGCGGTTGAGCAGCTCGCAGACGCGCTCACTGACGTCGAACCCGATGACCTTGAAACCTGCGCGGGCGAACTCCATTGCGAGTGGCAGGCCTACGTACCCGAGGCCAATGACGCCAACGCAGGCGCTGCGGTCCGCAATTCGGCTGAGAAGCTGATTTTTCATGCGTGCTGTTAAGGACAAGGACATCGAGGCCGGGCGAAAGTCGCGTTCGCCGGGTTGGAAGATAGATGGTTCAGCTTCGCAAGCTGTGGATAGTTCGGTTCAGATTGTCCAGCATCGCACCCCACGCGATTGCGCTGCTTCGGAAAAACAGTCGTACCTCGGCCGTCAGTTCCTCGCGCCGCTCGGCCGCAAAGAGGAATTGCTGCTCCAGATCGGTGACCGATGAATTGGTGTAGAGGGCGCCGGATGAAAAATAGCCTTTGGTGATCCTCTCGTCATTGAGGATGACCGGTTTTCCCATGGCAACCCCCTCATAGGC
>JALYVY010000049.1 GCA_030852985.1 Gemmatimonadota bacterium
GCCGTAGGCCTTCGCATACACCACCCGCCCGTGCTGTACGACCGCCACGCTCGCACTCGGCACACCGGTGCTCGCGAGCACCGCGTGTGCGATGGAATCCACGCCGGCCGCGAGTCGGGTATCGGCAGCCTGCGCGCCGAGCGTGTGGCAGGCGCAGCACAGCATGGCTGTGGCGGCCCTGCGGAGCAGTGTCATGAGTCTCAGCATGATCATTGTGAGGAGGTCGGCGCGACGGGCATAAGGACGCAAGCATGAATCTGTTTGAATGACAGAGAGCGGCAAGGTTCGGGCGGATTACGCTCGCGCACGTGATCCGCCCTACGCCGCCCCCCGATGTCGGGGAGGGTCTCGCGAGCATCTCGCGGCTGGAGCGATACCTGCACCGGGTACGCTGGGTCGCGACGGGTTGCGGAACCGCATCCCTCAGTCCACTCAGTGACTTGGCCAACGTGCTCGGTCGCGATGTCATCGACGTACACTACCTGAGCGCGGCGAGCGCGGCGCAGCGGAACGGGCGAACGGCGAACAATGGTCCCGTGATCGTGGTGCGCCGGAATAGGTGAACGACAGCGGCAACTGGTCCGGAGGGAACTTTACGCACCGCGATCAGGCGTAAACTTCCCTGTGCGACCTGCGAAGACGATCAGACGTAAACGTCGATGAACAACTTCGCGAACGCGCTCTAACCGCGCTCAACGCGAATTCACCGCATACGAATACCAAGTACACCCAGCGCGCGCACGACCACGGCGTCCGACGCCACGAGCGACCGCGGCACGCCAAAGGTGACGTCGCCATTCCGCTCGTGATCCGAAAATACGACAGTAGTGTGCCAGCCTCCCGTGAGTGCCGACCACCATCGCAGTCCCGCGTATTTCCCTGCATCGTACACAGCGCGTGAAACCGCCTGCGTCAGCGAGCGATCGTGGTGCGCGAGTTCGTCGGGTCGCAGCCCGAGCATCGTGAGGACCGCTGGCTCCGTGCAGTCGGGTATGCGCTTCACGAGCGATGGCGCCAGCGTGACCTCGACCAGAGCGAGCGGCCGCCCCGACTGCCGAAGGTACGCGGGCTGGAAGGCGGTCCCGCGAAATGGGCCAAGCACCTCACCGAGCGCATGCTCCGGCGACTCGGCCAGGTAGCGCACAGGCGGCCGGTCGTGCAGGTCGAATCGGCCGATCGTCTGTCCCGGCACGAGGTACGATGCGGACCACGGTGCGCCTTCCGACGCGGCCGAGTCCCACGGGAAGCACCGCCACACCTGTCGTGCACCGCTCAGGCAAATACTCCGGTTCGCGCGGCCTGCACGGCCCCCATCACGGACGCGACGTCACCTTCAGCAAGCACGTCGAGTGGCCGGCGGTCGCCGAGGTGCGGATTGCTGCCATGCAACCAGCCCGAGACGGCAGCCGGCTCGTAGATACCGAGCAGCGCAGTGACCACCGCCGCGAGCACGGTGAGACGCCAGCCTTCGAGGCCCCCAATTTCCTGTCCCTTCGCGGCCCGCGTGATCTGGCTGCGATGCGTGCCGACCCACGCGGCAAGTTCCGCCCGGCTGGAGAACGCTACCTCTCCCGCCTCGACGCTCGCCTCGGCCAGCGCGACCCGATGTTCTTCCAATGCGAATGCCGATGCCATGAGCACCTCCTCGATGCAACAAATATGTTGCAGGCGAGGAGGGATGGCAAGGGTCGGCGCCACGATGACTGGCATTTGGCTCTCGAGATGCCGTCAGCGGCCTGCGCGGCCTGGACCGAGCTTGGCCATCCATGCGGATTTCTGCCGAACCCGGTCGAAGAACTCCGGCAACTCGACGTCAAGGGAATGTGCGGCACCCGCCGGATGCCAGGCGAGCCGCGCGCGTTCAACCAGGGGCGTGTCGTTGTTCGGCGTCCACCGTTCGATGATCCGCGCGTCGAGATCCATCACCCAGTACTCGGCCACACCCGACTCCATGTAGTAGTCCCGCTTGATGACGCGGTCGGTCCTCACGCTGCTCGGCGAAATGACCTCGACGACGAGCAGCAGGGCAGGCGCATCGGGGCTGACGAGACCCTTCTCGTGGGCCTCAGGACCGGCGGCAATCACGTAGAGGTCTGGTTGCGTGATGGTGCCCTCGCGAAGCTCCACGTCAGACGGAGCAAAGAACGTGAGCCCGATCCCCTCCGCTTCAACGTAGGGTGCGATGGCGAGATAAAGCTCACCAGCCGCGAGCTGGTGCGGGCTTCCGGGCGACGGCGTCACGAGCAGCTCACCGCCGATCAGCTCGTAGCGTGGCCACGACGGCGTGTCCACGTTGAGCTGTCGGACATCCTCAGGGGTCCAACGTCGGCGGATAGCGGGCATGCCCATAGTCTGCTCGGCGAAAGTGGGAGTTGGCAAGGGCGCATGAGATCATGATGTGCACCCTGGGCGACTTGAGCGTCATCAATCGAACGCAGGGCGTATCACTACGCAAAACAGCAGCGCCCCGTCCGGTGCTCGGGACTGGTGTGGGCGAGGAGGCGCACTTCGCGAACGATGGCCGAGCGCCGAAAAGCCTCGTACTGTCTGCACACCTCCGAACAAGGTGATGACAGTGACCGACTACGATGCCATCGTCGTCGGCTCAGGAGTCTCCGGCGGCTGGGCCGCCAAGGAGCTTTGCGAGCACGGTCGCACTAGGGTCGTGCCGTGCCGCCTTCGCCGCGGCTCAGGCGATACAGCACGAGCGCGGCGCGCTTCGTCTGCACCGGCAGCATGCGAAGGTCCGCGGTTTCCTGGTCGCTGTGGTCGTCGTGGCCCGACAGCCCGATGCCGTCGATCTTCAGCGGAACCATCGCGGCGATGAACGCGATGTCCGCCGCACCGGCGCGTGACGGATCCACCGCGACCACCGGCCCGCTGCCGATGTCGAGGCTCGCCCTGTCGAAGATCGCCAGCAGGCGCTTGTTCCCATCACTCGGCGCCATTGGCGGATAGCCGTTCTCGTCGAACGTTATCTCCGCCGTCGTGAGCGGAAGGTGTCGCGCAGCGATGGCGCGCATGGCCTTCTCCGTGCGCTCGAGCTGCTCGGGCGAAATGGTGCGCATGTCGCCGGTGACGATCACTTCGCGACTGATCACGTTCCCCTTGCCCGCCGCGGTGCCCTCGGTGCCCGTGCTGTCGATGGTGAGTTGCGAGCCGCCGAGAATGAGGCCGGGGCTGAAGGCGAGGAGCGGCTCGCGCGAGAGCGTGGTGTAGAACTCGTGGAGGATGCGCGCCGCCTCGAACGTGGCGCCGGCACCCATGTCGTCGTGAAAGATCTGCGACGCGTGGCCCGGCTTGCCGCCGGTCTTCAGTGTCCACGACGTGGCGCCGCGGCGCGAGATGACGGCGCTGCCCGGATCGCCTGCGCCGTCCTCGAAGCCGAGCGCGAAGTCGGCGCCCTTCGCTGCGTCGACGAGCGCTCGTCGCGCTTCCGATACCGGCCGTCCTGCCTCTTCCTCGTCGCCGTCGAAGACGACCGTCACGTTCATTGACGCAAGCGCGCCGGCGTCGTGCAGCGCACGGAGCGCGTGCACGATGATGACGTCGCCGCCCTTCATGTCGATGACGCCGGGTCCGGTCGCGGTGGAGTCGTTCAGCCGCACGAACTTCTGGAACGGACTGCCGGGCTCGAACACCGTGTCGAGATGCCCGATGAGGAGGATCTTCGGACCGGTCGCACGATGCTCGGCGACGAGATGGCCGGCGCGGTTGAACGACGCGCCGTCGACCCACCGGGTGGTGAAGCCGAGCGAGTCGAGGTGCGCGCGCAGGATGACGCCGACCTGCCGCACGCCCGCGAAGTTCTGCGTGCCACTGTTGATGTTCACCAGCCGCTCGAGTAGTGCGAGCGCGGCGGGGTTGTGTGCGTCAACGGCACGCGTGATACGCGCCTCGAGGGCGGACAGCATTACGCCCTGCGCACGCACTGCTGGCGCCGTGGCGAAGAGGAGGGCTGCCGAGGCGAGGAGCCGCGGCCTATGTGGAGTGATCGTGGGTCGTGAAAGTCTCAAGGTGATGCCGGTGATGGAAGCGCGCAGGCGGAGAGTGAAATAGAATGCCGCGCCCGCGGCGGAGCCAGCGCTGCGATGGCTCCGCAGCGTGCGAGCGGGGTGAACGCCCCAACCTGCGCCTCGACGAAGAAGCGGTAGCTGCCCTCCGCCGTCTACCGCCTCGTTTGCCAACCCGTAGCTTCCCGATATGACCGTTCTGCTCGACCTCACGCCGGCCCTCGCCGACCGCTATCAACTCCAGCGTGAGATCGGCTCCGGTGGCATGGCTACCGTCTACCTCGCCCACGACCTCAGACACGACCGCCAGGTCGCCATCAAGGTCCTCCGCCCCGAACTCGGCGCGGTCCTCGGCGCCGAGCGCTTCCTGGCCGAGATACGCGTCACGGCGAACCTCCAGCATCCCAATCTCCTCCCGCTGTTCGACTCGGGCGAAGCCGCGGGATTTCTCTATTACGTAATGCCGTACATCGAGGGGGAGTCGCTGCGTGCGCGACTCGATCGCGAGACGCAACTTCCTGTCGACGACGTCGCCCGCGTCGTGAAGCTCCTCGCCGGTGCGCTCGACTACGCGCATGCGCGCGGCGTGGTGCATCGCGACCTCAAGCCCGAGAACATCCTGCTTCAAGCCGGCCAGCCCATGATCGCCGACTTCGGCATCGCGCTCGCGGTCAGCAACGCCGGCGGCGAGCGCATCACGCAGACCGGCATGTCGCTCGGCACCCCGTACTACATGAGCCCCGAGCAGGCCACTGGCGAGCGCACCGTCGATGCGCGAAGTGACCAGTACTCTCTCGCCGCCGTCACGTACGAGATGCTCGCGGGCGAGACCCCGCACGCTGGCCCCAACATGCAGGCGATCATCGCGCGCCTCATGACCGAGCGTCCGAGGAGTGTGCGACAGACTCGGCCTTCGGTGCCGGTGGCGATGGATGAGGCACTGAGTCGCGCGCTCTCGAAAGTTCCTGCCGATCGCTTTCCGAGTTGCGGCGCGTTCGCCGCCGCGTTCGCGGACCATTCGACGACGGCGTCATTGCCCGTTGGCGCGACGAGCACCGGTGCACCGCCTTCTCGGTCGAAGTGGATGCGGGCCGTTGCGGCGGGCGTCGCACTGCTCGCCGGAGGCGGTTGGTATGTCACGCGAGATACGGCTGCGCCTGCGACCATTCTCCAGAGCGATCGCGTCTACATCGCTGACGCTACGGGCGCCGCGGCCGGCTCCGGCCTCGAGGCAACGGCCGCCGGCGTGAACGACGCCCTCGTGCGCGGCGTTGGCGCGCTCCCGTGGGCCAAGCCTTCGTCCCCGTCGACTGGGCTGAGCGTCGCGACTGACCCCGTTGCTGCCGCGCGCGCCGTCCGCGCGGCGAGCACCATCACCACCGTTCTCTTTCCCGCTGGCGACAGCGTGCAGCTCCAGGTGCGCGTGCTCGACACGCAGACCGGCGTTGTGTTGCGCGCGCCGCCCTCCGTCCGCGTCGCGAAGAACGCCTCGGCAGACGCCCTGCAACGCGCCGTCGAGCCCGCGATCGTCGCCACCGGCTTCGTCACCAGCCCGCGACTCGGTGCCGCGACCTTGCCGTCGGGCAGTCTTCCGGGTCTCGAGATTTTCCGGGCGTACGAGTCGTCGTACGTTGACTTCATGGCCACCGATACCGTCGCTCGAACGCGGATGGTTTCCACCCTCCGCGACGTCGTCGGCAGGGATACCAGTTTCACCCAGGCGCGCCTGTGGCTCGGGTTTGTGTATGGATGGTACGCATACTTCTCGCGCTATCAAGGCGGTGCAGAGCGTGCCGATTCCGTCATTCGCTGGTCCACCACCAATCGACAGTCGTTCACAACGTATGAAGCCGCTCTCGCCGACTTCAGCGTCATCGGCGTGCGGGGCTTGAGCGACAAATGGCTGGACGCCGCGCGTCGCGTTGCGTCGCTCACTCCCAACTCCCCAATTGCACGCAACCTTCCGTCCGTCCTGCTCGACGTGAACCGCCCGAATGAAGCACACGCCATGCAAGCCGAGGCCATTCGCGTCCGCGGCGATTCAGCGACCGCGTTCGCCTACCAGCGCATCGCCGACACCGAGCACTTCCTCGGAGACCACAAAGCCGAGCTGGCGCACTGCCAGAGCGCGCGTCGCAAGGCGCCTGGCGACGCGTTGGCCCTCCAGTGCGAACTCGTGGCCCTTGCGGCGCTCGGCGACACCACCGCGTTGCTGAAGGAGCTCGACGACCTCCCCTCCAGTTCCAACGACGAGTCGCAATTCAGCTTCACCGGCAACGTGTTGCTCACCCTCGGTCAGGAGCTTCAAGCGCACGGATCGCCGCAGGTCGGCGCGCGGATTCTCCAGCGTGCGCTCCGGTGGTTCGAGTCCAACCCCGCCGCCGTGGCGCGGTCGTCAAACGTTGGGCTCCGCTACGCGATCACGCTGGACGCCGTCGGGCGTGAAGAGGACGCGCTGAAGGTGTTGCGCGATGCGCTGACACGTTCTGGTGACGACAGCCGGCTTCATGGTTACGTCGCCCGCCTGCTCGCGAAGAAGCATGACGCGGCTGGGCTTGCGACGGAGATGGCGTGGCTGCGAGCGCTGCCATCGGAAAAGTTGCAGGGATCGCCACTGTACGAGATCGCGGCGGTGACGGCGAACCTTGGGCCATCGCATTGGACGGAAGCGACCGAGTTGCTGGAGCAGTCGCTGCTGCAAGGGCAGGGGTTCGGGCTCCGGCGGCGGCTGCACTACTTCGGGGACTGGGTGCCGTTGCATGAGTTTCCGGCGTTCAAGAAGGTGCTCGAGCCTCGGGGGTAACGTCGGCGTCGGGTTGCGGACGTCGTGCACCTCGAGCCCGATGGTGTGACCCAGACTCGTGCTGCGGCCATTGCGGTAGGCACCGACGAACTTCACCGCGGCCGATTTCACGGCGGAGTCTTGAAGGAATAGTGCCCCATGATCGAATCCATCTTCACAACAGCATTCCCGACGATCTCCTGCGCGCGGTCGAGTGCACGGTGATGGGGTCATGAGTGCCTGATAGAGCGGCAGATGGATGGTGTATGCCTCGCGCTGCACGGTCGAGAAGGCGCCATCCACCGGAAAGACGCGCGTGACGTCCGATACGTAGTAGTGGTAGTCGGGCGCGCAGTCGCAGTCGACGAGTGGGGCGATAGTCTTCGTCGGCGTGGAGCGCAGCGCCAGACAACACCTCGCAACCGCAGTCGCTGCGTGTCATACTCCTCGTACACCATCACGGAGAGCCGATGCAACAGAATGAGGGAATCGCCAGTCGTTTCGCCCAGATCATCGGGGTGTTCCTGCTCGTCGAAGGGATCTGGGGACTTTTCAGCCCGGTGGTGTTCGGCGTGCTGACCACGAACATGCTCCACGCGAGTATCCACATCGTGCTCGGCATACTCGGGCTGTACACCGGCATGAAGGGCGGTGCGCGGGCCTATGCGCTAGGTCTGGGCGTGTTGCTCATTGCTGTCGGTGTCATGCGATTCCTGCCGGTGGTCAGTGCCCTCACGGTTTCGCTCCTCAACGTCAACCAGGCGGTTGCGATCTTCAACATCGTGGTGGGTGTCATCGCCGTCATGGTGTCGCGCAGCGCGGCTGGGACCCGCACTGCTGGATAGTTAAGGCGCGGGGCGATCCGAGTAGGGTCAGCCTGCACGCACAACGCGCAAGCAAGCGCGCCCCCGCCTACGCCTGGGACGCTATGTCGTGTGGGGAGCAGCGGGATCGATTCCGTGCGAGCGTCTGCTGAAGCGACGCATCGCGCAAGGACTTCAGCTCCGTGGCCGTAGAAATGCAAATCACGAGCATATTGGAATCACGTCCGCAACCGCCCGCTCCCCACGCTCTAAGACATGCCCAGGCTCGACACACGAACTCTCATGCGCGCGCAACAGCGCGCTCCACGCATCGTCCGGCGCGCGCTCGACGCAGCACCGCGCGTCGCGGCGGAATACGCTCCGCTCGCTGGATTCGTCGCGGTCACAGCCGCAGCGGCATTGCTCGGCACGACGTTCAACCCCACGCCAGCGAATCCTGCGACGAAGGACTGGTATGACTCGCGACAGAAGTCCCCACTCAATCCGCCGCCGGCGGTATTCGGCCCGGTGTGGGGAACACTATACGCGATGATCGCGGTGGCCGGTTGGCGCGTGTACCGCACACCGAAGAGCGACGCTCGCATGCGGGCGCTCGCCTGGTGGGCCGGTCAAATGACGCTCAACGCCGCGTGGTCGCCGATCTTCTTCGGCGCGCGGCAGCCGGGAGTTGCGCTCGCCGACATCGGCGCCATGGGTATCGCGATCGGCGGCTTTACAATCACCGCACGGAAGGTCGATCGCACCGCGGCGTGGATGATGGCGCCGTACATGGGGTGGGTTACGTTCGCCGCATACCTGAACGCGGAGATCGTGCGGCGCAACCGCTGACAAAACGCGCGAGGCGGCGCTTCTTTCCTCTCTCGCCGATCGCCCTTGTCCGGGGAACCCACTTGATGTCCAGCCGCCTGCGCCTCGCGCTGATACTCACCGCACTCTCGACGCTCGCCGCCTGCGCACCGCGTGCGGGTATCGCGCCCCTCCCCGAGCTGCCGTTCCGCCTCGACACCGCGCAGGCACAGCGACTCGCGCCAGGGGTCACGCACCGATACCTGTACTCGCCCGACGGGCCGTGGGCCATCAATGTCCTCGACGCCAGGCTCGACGAATGCACGCGGCTGGTCGCGGTGAAAGATGCCGACGTCGCCGCGGGTCGCATCCGCACCAGCGACATGCTCCGGCACGTCAGCGCACACGAGATTGTCATCGGTGGCGTGAACGGAGACTTCTTCGCCCTTGGTGACGGCACGCCAACCAATCTCCTCGTCGTCGACGGACGTCGGTTCACGCCACCAAATGCCGCCGGAGTCCTTGCGGTCGACTCCGCAGGCATCGTCCATATCGGCCACTTTACGCTTGCGGGCGACGCGCTCGAGCCCTTTCATCCGCGCGACGCCGTCGGTGGCAAGCCGATCATCGTGCGCGACAGTGCCATCGTTGCGGGTATCGACAGCGCGAACGGTGCCGCGTTCTCCAGGACGCATCATCCGCGCACCGCCGTTGGCATCTCGCGCGACGGACGGCGGGTCATTTTCGTCGTGGTGGACGGGCGACAGAAGCCATACAGTGACGGCATGTCGCTTCGGCAGCTCGCGACCCTCATGCTTTCACTTGGCGCTCGTACCGCGATGAACCTCGACGGGGGTGGCTCATCGGCCATGATCTTCGCCGACCCCGCCGCGAACGGTGCGCTGCGCATCGCGAATCGTCCGTCGGACAAGGAAGGCGAGCGCGGTGTGGGCGATGCCCTTGCTCTCGTGCAATCCTGCGTGCGCTAGCCTATTGACGCGAATGACCAATCAGAATCACCCACATCGCGCGTCCCTGACGCGGGCTCGCCGGGAACTGGGCGCCTTCGCCGGCGCGGAGCGCGACTGGGCGTCGTCAGACGCCGTCCGCCTCGTGCATGCACACGACATGCGCGGTGGCAGGTACCTCGTGCGCGCGCAAGTCGTGAAACCCGTCCCCGACGACGTTGCACAGTTGGCGGCGACCGTGGTGCGCAGCCTGCACCAGTCGCTCGATGACCTCGCCACCCGTCTCGCCGGCGCGCCCGCGAAGTTCCCGATCTTCGAGTCGCTCGCCATGTATGCGCAGCGCGCGCGCAAGGCCATCTCGCGCATGAGTGACGAGGCGCAGGCGACGATCGAGGACCTCCAGCCGTATCATGAAATCGGCGGCTTCGAGGATGCGCCGTTGTGGAGGCTGAAGTCGCTGGACATGCCTGAGGCGCCCTGGCTCGGGGGGAGCATCCGCGATGGCGGAACCATGGGCGTGAACACCGCCCGCGGAGTCATCGTCTCCGGCGAGCCGGTCATCACCTCAGGCGCATTTGCCGACGGGGCGATCGTTGCGTCGGTGCCCGCGCGGATCGTCGCGCCGGATCCCAAGCTCGACATGTTCCTCCGCGTCGACTTCGCGATAGCGTATCTCGAGCGCGGGCCAGGCCGAGGGCGCGACGTCGTCGAGCTGCTTGGCGACCTGTGCGATCATGTGGAGCACGAGGTCTTTCCAGCGCTCGAGGCGGAGGTCGACACATAGGTCGTTACTTGCTGGCGTAGCGGATCTTGGCCGCGAGACACACGATGCGGATGACGCTAAGTGTTCTCCAGGTATTCGATGTCCGCCAGGTCCTTCTTGCGACCGCTCGCCCGCTTGTTCCGGATGAATGACTCGCGGCCCAGCACAGGCACCAACACTCCGGCGACCGTCCCCTGCAAGCGCTCTTCGAACGCACTGTCGAAGTCCACTCCGCTGATCGCCGTAAGGATGTCGATGCGATAGGGCGGCAAGCCCAGTTGTGCGATGATGCCTTGAGTGGCGAAGTCATCCTGCTTGATCCCCAAGTCGCGAACGGGAGCGCCGAAATCGATGAGCGCTGCCATCACGCGCTGGGCGTTCGACTCGGACGGCCTGACCCAGACGTCGAGATCACCCGTCGCCCGGGGGACGCCGTGCACCTGCAGCGCATGAGCGCCAACCACGAGAAAATCCACACCGGCGGCGACGAATGCCTGGAGGAAATCCCGAAAGTCGTCGATCATTTCTCGTCGCGCGCGCCCTGGTCGGCCAGCGTCGCCAAGTGTATGGGCATGTCCGCACGCGTGTAGGAGGGCAAGGCCCTTCCGCTGCCCACCCACGCGGCGATCGCAAGCGGCATCATCATTTCGCTCCGCTCAGCGTCCGACGCGCCGGCTGGCGAGCGCCTCGCTTCAGCACTGTCCAGACGTACAACGCGATAGCTCATGCCGGTCCGAGTCATCACGAAACCTATCGCCCTGGACCGCTGAAGTCATCGCACGTTGATCATGCGCTCGTACGGAACGAGTCCTCGCGCAGCCGATGTTGGCACCCCGGTCGTGTGTCGTGGCGATCGCGATCGATGTAGCGCTCGCCACGTCGCCCTCAGGCGCGCGTCTCGCGCATCGTAGGCCCGCAATTGGTATGTACCGCGAACGCCCTGCCGATGTGACCCGGGCGCTGCACGGGGAGTTGGGCTGACGCATCCACCACCCACGCCAACAATGCCGACCGCCCTCCGCTTCCTTTCTGTCGTCGCGTTGATCGCGCTGCCCGCCTGCGCCGCCGATATCACCACGCCGTCGGGCGCCGACCTCGCTTCCGCGGTGCAAGGCAGTTGGGTCGCCGAGCAGGCAATTCCCGGTAATTCGTTGGACTTCACGCTGCGGGCCACGGATACGACCGTGACAGGCGGCGGCGCGTTCGCCGGAGAGGCAGGACCCGCCGGCACTGTGGCCATCACTGGTGACGCGACACTATTCACGCTCACGCTGCATTTCAGTTACACAGCAACGGTTCCCGCCCCAGCAACGAGCGTTGCACGTTTCGTCGGCACGCTCGACAAGAATGATCGCCTGGTCGGCAGCATGAAGTACGGTCCGGAAGCCGGTGAGCCGCCGGAATACCCGATCGTATTCCGTCGCCTGCCCCAGCTCCCGCACTAGCCGCGCATCGAAGCCGTGCGAGGAGGACCTTGCCTCTCTCGTCTAACAGTCAGACAGTGGGATTGCGGGTGTAACGAATGTCAGGCAGCTAACGGCGCTTACGTCAGTTCCCAACTACTGTCAAACGGTCAGACAGTCAGACCCAAGCGAACTTAAAGTGGCGCGATCTCGAATTTCATGCTCTTCGCCGCGTCGGTGAACCGATCGTCGTAGCTCGCCAGCGTCACGCGCTGCCCCTGCCGTCGCAGGAAGTCCATCGACGCGAGATGCAACGCATCCAGAGTCCGCACGGGCGACGGAAACGGTTCCAGTGCGCGATCGAGCACGGGCCGCGCCAGCTCGACAAATGCAACTCGGCCAAGCAGCCCGCGCACTGACTCGTCATGCGCCTTGCCCAGGCCGCGAGCGATCACGCGGTTCCACAGCTCATATTCCAGCAGGCGGCTCGACACGAGCGTCTCGCTCCACAGCGACGCTGGCGGACGACGATCCTCCGCGAACAATTGCGCGAGCGCCACCGATGTATCGAGGTAGATCACCGCTCGCCGCGATCGTGGGCGAGCTCGGTGAGCAACTGCTGGAGCGTTGCCAGCGCGACATGCGCCGGTGCCCCTTCCATCACCATTACCGGAGGCGTTACCCAACCCTGACGCACCGCCTCGGCCAACTGCGCATCGGCAACCATGATACTCCTCCCTTCACGCGGTGGAATCAATTCGGCGACGACGCGGTCACGGTCGGTGACGAGCACGGTTTCACCGCCCGCTGCAAGCCGCACGTATTCGCTGAGTTTGTTCTTGAGAACCTTCAGGCCAACAGAGCGCATGACACAAAGTAGCTTCCGGAAGCTACCTTTCGCAAGAGCTGGCGAGCCGGCGGCACCTTGATGTGTGATCATGCCTCACAGTAAGGGCTGGCCGAAGAGCCGCGTCATCATTGCATTGCACGCCGTACCGATAGTGACGAGCAAATTCCGGCACGCCTCGCGGAGCATCGCCCTTCCATGACGTAGCGCCCTGCACGACCTTTGAGCGGCGATCCCGATCAATGGGCAATCGTCAGGCTGAACCGACCATCCTTGCCAACCCCGAGCCGACGATGGACCTCAGCGATAAGCTCCAGGCATCGCTCGGCGACGCATACGTCATCGAACGTGAGTTGGGTGGCGGCGGGATGTCACGCGTCTTCGTCGCCGAGGAAACGGCGCTCGGCCGGCGCGTCGTCGTCAAGGTCCTTCCCGAGGAACTATCCGGCAGCGTCTCGATTGCGCGGTTCCGGCGTGAGATCGCGCTTGCCGCGCGGCTCCAGCACCCGCACATCGTCGCGCTGATCTCGGCGGGCGAAGTGGATGGGCTGCCGTATTTCACGATGCCGTTCGTTGACGGAGAGTCGCTTCGCGCCAGGCTCTCCCACGGCGAACTGCCAATCGCCGAGGTGGTCGCGATTCTGCGCGACGTCGCGAAGGCGCTCGCGTACGCGCACGACAAGGGCGTGACACATCGCGACATCAAGCCGGACAACGTCCTTCTCGCCGGTTCATCTGCCGTCATCACCGATTTCGGTGTGGCCAAGGCACTCAACGATTCGACCACCGATGCACAACTGACGTCGATCGGCGTCGCCTTGGGGACGCCGGCGTACATGGCACCGGAACAGGCGGCGGCCGATCCTGCCACGGATCAGCGGGCAGACATCTACGCAGTCGGCGCCATGGCGTACGAGATGCTCGCGGGTCATCCGCCATTCGCCGGACGCAATGCGCAGGCGGTACTCGCTGCTCATGCCACCGAAGCGCCAACGTCGATCGGGACGCTGCGAGCTGCGACGCCGCCGGCGCTGGGTGATCTGGTGATGCGGTGTCTCGAGAAACGTCCCGGTGACCGCCCGCAGGGCGCCAACGAAATCTTGCACGCGCTCGACAATCTCACGCCACTAGCCGGAAGCGCGCCACCGCGCATCGCGGCGGCAGCGCTGCGCCGCACGAATAGCGGCGGGCGAACGCGCTCGATCGCCGTTGTCGCCGGCGCCCTTCTCTGTCTCGGCGTTCTCGGTGCGTGGTGGCGCATGCATTCCGCCGATTCGTCGCCCGACGACATTCGCTCGATTGCAGTATTGCCGTTCGAGAACCGAAGCGGCGACACGACGTTCAACTATCTCGAGGACGGCGTCACCGATCACGTGCGAGACGCGTTGAACGCCATACCGGGACTCACCGTCAAGGCGCGCAGCTCGTCACAGCATATGAAGGGCCACGGTGCGCATGACATTGGCGTGAAGCTCGGCGTCGCCGCCGTTGTGCAGGGAACGTTCAGCCGGTCAGGGTCACGCCTGCATGTCACCACGGAGCTGGTGCGAACATCGGACGATAACGCACTCTGGAGCCATACCTTCGACGGCGCGTCGACCGAGCTCCCTGGCGTGCAGGACACCATCGCCCGCGCCGTCGTGAGCACGCTGCACCTGGGACGTCAGGACGTTCAGCAGCTCAGCGGCAACGGAGCCCGAGGGACCGCCGACGCCGAAGCCTATGACCTGTTCCTGCGCGGGCGCCACGCGAGGGACCGGTTCGATATTCCCCGCGCGCTAAGCCTGTTTCGCGAGGCGGCAAAGCGCGATCCCCACTTCGCGCGCGCCATCGCCTTTCTCGCGATGTCCTATGCCGACAGCCCGATCCTTGGCCTGATGACGATCGATTCCGCGATGACGCTCACACGCGAAACCGCCGCAAGGGCAAAGGCCATCGATTCGACCGTCGTCGAGACGTACATCGCGGAAGCATTCATCCTGTCGAGCGACTACACTCGGCTGGGGGAGGCGCTCGTGCCGTTGGAGAAGGGTCTGTCGATTGATTCGGGCAACGTCGACCTCCTGTGGAACTACGGATTCGCATTGGCCCTGGTCGGACGCGAGCAGGACGCGCTGGTCCAGGCGCGCCGCGCGCGCGCGAAGGATCCGCTACGCGTGATCGGTATCGTCGGCGGAATACTCATCATGACGCACCAATTCGACGAAGCGCTAGCCGACATCAGGGCTACGCTCGCACTCGATCCGGCCCACGTATTGGGCTATCGGGAGTTGGGAATTCTCTATGCGTTCACGGGAAAGCCGGACAGCTCGCTCGCCGCTTTCAAGACTGCCTTCAAGCTCGATTCCACGGACTTCGGGAATGCTGCCAATCTCGTGTTCGGCTTTGCGGTGGCCGGCCAATGGAAGGACGCGCAACAACAGCGCGCGTTGAATGCTCGGCGCGCGGAAGGCAACTCACCCAATTACCGTCACGCGGTTGAGGACATCGCCTTCGGCGAGTACGATGCGGCGATGACCGCGCTTGAACAGGCGGTGACGCACGGCGATCCGGTATTCGGAACGGTCAGCATCCCATGCAACCTGTTGTTCGATCCGCTCAAGGCGAACCCGCGCTTCGACGCACTGATGCGCCGCATGGGGGCACATGCTTGCCCGGCAACTGGAACCTGGCCGATCAAGCCGCCTCGAGCGCGCGCGCGGTAGCACCCGAACCGCCTCTAAGCCCAGCGGCTTTACGTCCGCTGCTTCGCGCGAATCCACGCGGCGATCTTCGCGCGGAGCATCGGGAGCGTCATGCTGCCGTCCTCGAGCACCTTGTCGTGAAATTCACGTATATGGAACCGCTTCCCGAGCTTCCGTTCCGCATCGGTGCGTAGCTGCCGTATCTCGATTGCGCCGAGCATGTACGCCGTCGCCTGCCCTGGCGTAGAGATGTATCGGTCCACTTCGGAAGCAATCTGCTCCGGAGACGCGCTGGTGTTCTGGAGGAAGTAGTCAATCGCCCGCTGCCGCGACCAGCCGAGCGCGTGAATGCCAGCGTCCACAACAAGACGAGCGGCGCGAAAGGCCGTGCCGTTCAGCATGCCCATGCGGCCGAGGTCCGACGAGTAGAGGCCCATCTCGTCCGCCAGCCGCTCGCTGTAAAGCCCCCATCCCTCGCTGAAGCCGCTGTTGCCGAGGTATTTCGTCACGGGATGCACACCGGTTCTCTCGCGTGCGATGGCGATCTGGAGATGATGGCCAGGAATCGCCTCATGAAACGTGACGTCCTCCAGATCCCCCCGGCTCCGCTGCTCTGGCTGAAACATGTTCACTCGATAGACACCGGGTCGACTGCCATCGTCCGGCGCAGCCTGATACTGCCCGGGAGGCGCGCCGCGCTCGAGGTAGGACGGAAAGGGCTCGACCATGACGTCCGCCTTCGGAATGATGCCGAACCATTTCGGCATTTCCAGGCGCGCACGAGCGATGGCCGTGTTCGCGAGCTGGACGATCTCCTCGCGCGAGTGAAAGGTGTATTGCGTGTCCGTTCGGATGCGCTGGAAGAGGGCAGGCAGTTCGCTCGTGCCGAACGACTTCTGCGCCAGCGCGCGCATCTCGACCTGCACCGTCTTCATGCGGTCGAGCCCGAGCTGGTGGATAGAGCGCGGATCGCGATCGATCGTCGTGTACCGTCGAATGAGCGCACGGTAGCACGCCGCGCCGTTCGGATTGGCTGAGATGCTGATGTCGGCGCGCGCGGCGGGTAGATACTCGTTGACCAGGAAATCGCGATAGCGCTGGAACGCGGGAGTCAGCGCCGTGCGGAACAGCGAGTCGTACGCTGCGCGAAACGCTGTCGTCGTGTCGCGGACCGCGGGGCTCATGAACGGAGACTTGACCTTGTCGAGCGCGAGAATGCCCTCGACGCGCGCGACCTCTCGCTGCACGGCGTCCTTCGGCAGTGAGTAACCGAGCTTGATGCCCTGCCGAGCATTGGCGATTTCGGTGTCCAGGTAGCGAGGCACCTGCGCAAAACGAAGGAGCGCGGCGCGCCTGAGCGAGTCGGCGCCTACCGGCTGGACGGTTGCCAACGTCGACAACACCGGAACCCATGATGACGGAACCAACTCTCGGCGACAGATACGCGCCTGCTTTGACGCATGCAGCGTTTCGAGCAATAATCCGTACGTGACCTGATCCTGCCGGTTCGCCAGTGATGACGGCCGAATCTTCTCCAGCGACGCGAGCATCTCGTCGTCGTGGTGCTCTACCCGAGCCAGTGCCGCGAGCGAGTTGTCGTTGAGGAGGTCGTGCCGCGCGCCGGCAATGCCGTTGGTTGTCGCGCTGATGGGGTTGTTCCGGAACAGCGCGGTGAGATAGTCGTCAGCAATCGCGTTGAGCCGTGGCGATGCAGAGGCAGGCTGCTGTGCCGAGATGGGAGCGCCGAGGGCGAGCGCGAGCGCGAACGCGGCGCGTGAGAATGGACGGATGTGTGAAGTCATGCGCAAAGCACACGGTTGAGTGAGGGGTAGGCGATGCAGATAGGCGATCGACGATGGCCATGGCAGTCTGGCCTCACCGGCGTTGACGCCGGCGCTCATGCGGAGATGTACTCCCGATCCTTCCACCGCACCTTGCTTCCTCGGGCAATCGCGCCGAGCGACACGTACAGCATCACGGCGGCGCCGAGTGGGTGCAGCAACGCGTAAACGGGCGACAGCCGCAACCAGGCGTACACGCCGAGCCACCAGAGGAGATTCGCGCCGGTGACGATCGCGGCCCAGACGAGCGCCGAATGTCCCACCACGCCGATCGCCGCCAGTCCGAGAACCAGGAGTGGCAGCAGCGCGCCGATCCATGGGGAACACAAAAGCAATGGAGTCAGCGCTCGCCCCACCACACCCAACGGCACGGAATCGCGGCCGCCGGCGTAAAGGTTCTTCCCCCATCCCTCGATCAACTCGCGCAGCGACGTGTACATCCGCGTCGACAGTTGGTTCAAGCCGAGCACCAGGTACGCACGCCGCCCCAGCCGGAAATAGTGCTGCGCCATCGCGAGGTCCTCGGCGACCTTGCCGCGAACGGCAGCGTGGCCACCCGTAGCGATGTACGCCGACCGTCGCACGAAGATGCATTGGCCGTTGGCGATCTTGTCGCTGGCGCGGGGCGACCCGTTCACCGTCTCCGTGCCGCCGTAACGCATCAGCATCACCGAGAAGACCTGCGGCTGGATCACGCGCTCCCAGAACGAACCCAACTCCTGCGTGCCCGCCACTGTGAGCAAGTCCGCGTTGCGCGACCGCATCGCGTTCACCGCGCGGGGAATGAGATCCGGTGTCTGCACAGTGTCCGCATCGAAGAAGGCGATGACGTCGCCGCTGCTGGCGTTCGCCCCCGACGTGCACGCCCATTGCTTGCCGAACCAATCGGAAGGGGGCGGGGCCGGGGTAACAATTCTGAGTCGCGAATCTGCCGCGGCCAGGCGCGCGAGGATGGTGCCGGTAGCGTCCGTCGAATGGTCGTCGACGGCGATCACTTCAAGACGTGAATAGTCCGCGCCAAGAACGGAACGCACACAGCGCTCGATGTTCTGCGCTTCGTTCCGCGCCGGGATGATGACCGAAACGGTGGGCGCGTCCGCGGGTGAACGCGAGGACTCCTCGTCAAGCGACCGCGAATGCCGCGCACGCAGCAGGGTGGCCAACGGAATGACCACCCACGGCGACGCGAGCACAACAGCGAGAAGGGTGGTCACACTACAAAATGGTCGAACCGTTGCCCCACACGCGAGCCCCGTCTACGTTCACCGCGATGCGCACTCCTCCATTGCTCGCGCCGGGCGCGCGCGTCGCTCTCGTGGCTCCAGCCGGACCCGTCAGCAAAGACGGCACGTTCCACACCGCCGTACAGCAGGCCAAGTCATTCGGCTGGGAGCCGGTGATCGGGGACAACGTCACCGCCCGCACGCGCTACCTTGCCGGCACCGACGAGCAGCGCCTGCACGACCTCAACGCCGCGTTCCGTGACGACTCCATCGACGGCATCTGGTGCCTGCGCGGCGGCTACGGCGTCATGCGCATGCTCGATGGACTCGACACCGACGCCATGCGCGCCCGGCCGCGCGCGCTCATCGGATTCTCCGACATCACCGCTCTGCACACCGCACTCGGCACGCACGCCGACGTCATCGGCTATCACGGTCCGCACGCCGCGGCGCACCTGACATCGTTCTCGCGCGAATCGCTCACGCGCGCGGTGGTGCAGGGCACGGACTCATGCGGCGTGGCGCCCGCGGCTCGCACGCTGCGCCCCGGCCGCGCGCAGGGGCGGCTCGTGGGCGGCAACCTTTCGCTGCTCGCCTCGCTCTGCGGCTCGCGATACGCCCCGGACTACGACGACGCCATCCTCGTCATCGAGGACGTCGACGAGGCGACCTACCGCATCGACCGCATGCTGCGCCAGCTCATGCTCACGGGCGCGCTCTCGAAGCTCTGCGGAATTGCCTACGGCCAGTTCACGGAGGAGGGCGGGCGGGCCAATGCGGCCTCACCATCGCGCGAACAGCTCTTGCGCGAAACCGCTGACATCGCCGGTGTGCCGACGCTGGCCGGCATCCCGGTCGGACACATCGACGATCAATGGACCATCCCGCTCGGCGCCATGGCGGAGCTCGATGCGGACGCGAAGTCGCTGCACGTCATTCGCTGAGTCCGCGCGTTTCGGCTTCCGGCTTGCAGGACTCACCACGGACTATCGGAGACAGGCATGAAGAGCGGCGCGGATCTCGTGAAGGAAAGCAGGGCCCGAATTCGTCAGGTGACTGCCTCCGAGGCACTTGCAGTGCACGAGCGCGGCGGTGCCGTATTCCTCGACGTCCGAGACCTCCAGGAGGTCAATCTTGGCAAGATTCCGGGCGCGGTGCACGTGTCCCGCGGCAATCTCGAGACGAAGGTCGAGGCTTTTGTTCCGCGTGACGCCGAGGTGATCATCTACTGCGCCAGCGGCAACCGATCGGCGCTCGCTGCGGAGACGTTGGCGCAAATGGGTTATTCCAACGTCGCCTCGCTCGATACCGGCTTCCGCGGTTGGGCTGAAGCCGGTGGCGACGTCGACGACTGACCGCGCGGCGTACTGACGTGACCGAGGCTCGGCTCGATCGGCTCGCGGCGCATCCCATTATGGCGCGGTTGATCACCGCGCTCGCCGACCATGAGCCGCGTGAGATCGAGGCAGGGCCAGCTGTTCGGCGCGCGGCGATCCTGCTCGTCATCCGCGCGCGGGAGGATGACGAGCCTGAGCTGTTGATGATCAAGCGCGCGGAGGTCGAGCGGGATCCGTGGAGTGGCCACATCGCGTGCCCGGGTGGGCGCATGGAGCCGCATGACGCGGACCTCGCCGCCACGGCCATTCGGGAGACGCTCGAGGAAACGGGCGTGGATGTCGTGCGAGACGGGCGACTCATCGGGCAACTCGACGATCTCAGTCCGACGACGATGGCGCTGCCCCCCATCGTGATCCGTCCCTTCGTCGCCATCGTGCGCGGCGACGTCCAGATCGTGCCGTCCGAGGAAGTGGCGCTCGCGTTCTGGGTGCCGCTCGCACTGCTCATCGCGCGTCATCCCTGGGGTACCGAGGTCGTGCATGTCCGCGGCGTGGACATGTCCGTCGCCGCGTTCCAGCATGGCGTCTACACCGTGTGGGGTCTCACGGAGCGCGTGTTGCGGCAGTTAGTGGTAATGGTTGAGGACAAACGTCATTGAGAAGCCTTTGCTTGCGGGCTTGGTTGAGATGAGCGTGATTCTCTTAGGTCGATTAGTCGCCGCTTAAAACGATCAGCGTCCTGATCTCGGCGAGCGTGGAAGTCGCAAGTAAATCGTGGCGTGAGTGGCTGTAAGCGCTCTGGTACAAGTGCACCCTGAGCTAGGCACGACAATTCGCTCAGGGGCGATTGCTTGAGCACTTGACTCTGCGATGAGTCGCAATTTCAGCGAGGAAGGTGAGATGAAGATCGGAAGCGTGGTACTGTACTGCGGGATGATGGGGGGTGCGGCCGCGAGCAGTTGTACTGAGCCCACCGCTTGTACATTGGAAGGCAAGACGGCCGTCACCCTGCGCGTGCGTTCACCCAGTGGCGACGATGTCACCCAAACCGCGCGCGTCGACGTGACCCGGAATGGCGTGGCGTTGCCGCAGGGCGGCGTGCGGTATCCCGGATCGACAGGAGAGCCCATCAGCATAGGTGCGGCTAGCGGCAACTACAGCGTCATCGTGCACAATGCTGGAGATCGGGATACCACAGTAACCGCGAGCGTGATGGACGCGCAGTGTGGTGCCGTTACCGTCGCGTTGAAGGTCAATCTCACTGCCCTCTAGCCTCAACCGCGCCGTCGTCGCGCACGGCCGTGACAGCGCGGCCCTCCCTGTTTACCGGGATGACTCGCTAGCCACCTCGCACATGAGTGCGAGCGGATTGCCGTCGGGGTCCTCGAACTCCGCGAGCCAGAGCTCGTGGTCTGGCATTTTGGCGATCATGTGGGGTGCGCCAACGAACGCGACACCCCGCTTTACCATGCCCGCGTGTGCGCCCTTGATGTCCGCGACCGCGAAATAGATCATCGCGCCTTTGCCCGGCTTGAAGTCGCCCTCGGGCGCCGAGAGCATCAGCCGCACGTCGCCAATGTCGAGGAAGGCCAGGTTCGGGCCGGCGTCAAACAGGAACGGGAGCCCCACCGCATCGCGGTAGAACGTCTTGGCGCGCGCGACGTCGCTGACGGTGAGAGCAATCTGTTGCACGCCCGTGATGTCCGTGGCGCTGGCAGTGGGAATCATGGCGACTCGTGGTCTGGGGTTGATGTGACCGCGACACGGTAGGTGAAGAACGGACCTTCGTCAAACCGCATGCTTGCTTTTTACTTGCCTCAAATCATATTTAGGCAATCCTAAATTAGAGCGATGACCGCTAGACCATCCGCACCTCGACCCGTCCTGCCGCCAGACCCCGACACCGGGTGGCGCCGAGCGCGCGTGGCACCCAGCCTTGCGGAGGTGTACCGGAGCGTGCCTACCGGCGGGCGTTCCAAGTGGCGCAAAATGCTGGCCTTCGCCGGGCCAGGATATCTCGTGGCGGTCGGCTACATGGACCCAGGCAACTGGGCCACCGACCTCGCCGGCGGATCGCAATTCGGGTATTCGCTCCTCAGCGTCATCCTGATCTCGAACCTGATGGCCGTGTTGCTCCAGGGGCTCGCGTCGAAGCTCGGCGTCGTCACCGGGCGCGATTTGGCCCAGGCCTGCCGCGATCACTTCAGCAAGCCGGTGGTGTGGGCGCTCTGGATCCTCTGCGAGATCGCCATCGCCGCGTGCGACCTGGCGGAGGTGATCGGATCTGCAATCGCACTCAACCTGCTCTTCGGCATCGCCATACCCATCGGCGTGGCCATCACCGGATTCGACGTCCTGCTCCTGCTCTTCCTCCAGAACAAGGGCGTGCGGGTGCTCGAGGCGCTCGTCGTCACACTCATTGCGACGGTCGGGGTCTGCTTCGCGTTCGAGCTGCTGCTGTCGCGCCCCGACGTCGCCGCCGTCGCCAAGGGATTCATCCCCACGCTCGATACCATCTCCAACAGGAGCAAGCTCTACATCGCGATCGGCATTCTTGGCGCGACCGTGATGCCGAACAACCTGTATCTGCATTCGTCCATCGTGCAGACGCGCAAGTACGACGAAAATGCCGCTGGGCGGCGCGAAGCCGTCAGGTATGCCTTCATCGACTCGACGATCGCGCTCACGTTCGCGCTGTTCATTAACGCCGCCATCCTCATCGTGGCCGCGGCGACATTCCATACGTCCGGCAATTCCGGCGTAGCCGAAATTCAGGACGCGTTCAAGCTCCTCACGCCGTTGCTCGGCGCGGGGGCCAGCTCCGTGTTCGCGCTCGCGCTGCTGGCGTCCGGGCAAAACTCGACGCTCACCGGGACGCTCGCCGGCCAGATCGTGATGGAAGGCTTTCTCAACATCCGCATCCGTCCGTGGCTGCGCCGTCTGATCACGCGACTCACCGCCATCGTGCCGGCGATGATCGTGGCCATCATCGGCGGCGAAAATGGCACGGCAAAGCTGCTCATCCTGAGCCAGGTGCTTCTGAGCCTCCAGCTATCCTTTGCGGTGTTCCCGCTCGTAATGTTCACGTCCGACAAGCTGAAGATGGGCGAGTTCGTGAATCCCCTGTGGCTGAAGTGTCTCGCGTACCTGGTAGCGACGGTGATTGCCGTGCTCAACGTGTGGCTGCTCTTCTCCACCGTGCGCGGCTGGTTGTCGTAGCGGTCTTCTACGTCTTCGGGCAGATCACTCATGTACACCCGCATCCTGGTTCCCCTGGAGCACTCCGACTACGACGACGCCATCGTCGCGCACGTGCGCGAGCTGGCGCTGCTCTGTCAGGCGTCGGTCGTCTTCATTCACGTGGCGGATGGGTGGGCGGCGCGTAACCAGCATCAGCTCGTGCTCCGCGAGAGCGACGAGATGAAGCAGGATCGTGAGTACATCGAAGCCCGGGCCGACGGTCTGGAGGCGGCAGGGCTCGACGTGGACTGTGTGCTCGCCGGTGGCGACCCCGCCGCCGAAATTGCCGCCGCGGCCATGCGCGAGGG
>JALYVY010000411.1 GCA_030852985.1 Gemmatimonadota bacterium
GTCCACGCCCGTCGAGCGTGCCGCCCCGTGGGCGGGCGCGATCGCGCATTCGATCCTCGCGGTCGCCGACGAGCTGCCCAAGCGCGTCGCCGCGAGCGGCCTCGACTCACTCTATCGCCAGGTCGAGCTTCCCGTGGCGCTGCTGCTCGCGGACGTCGAGCGCGTCGGCATCCACATCGACATCCCGCACTTCAAGCGGCTCTCCGAGGAGGTCGGCGCGAAGCTCCAGGACCTCGAGCGCGCGATCTTCGAGGCGGGCGGGATCGAATTCAACGTCGGCTCGCCGAAGCAGCTCGGCGAGCTGCTGTTCGAGAAGCTCGGCCTCGACACCAAGGGCGTCCGACGGACGAAGACGGGGTGGTCGACCGAGGCGGAGACGCTCGAGCTGCTGATCGAGGCGCATCCGATCATCAAGCCGATCCTCGAGCATCGCGAGATCAGCAAGCTGAAGGGCACGTACCTCGACGCGCTACCGCCGCTCGTGGATCCGCGGAGTGGGCGCGTGCACACGACGTTCAACCAGGTCGTCGCCGAGACCGGGCGCATCTCGTCGCAGGACCCCAACCTCCAGAACATCCCGATCCGCAGCGAGCTGGGGCGGCAGATCCGCAAGGGCTTCATCGCGGCGCCGGGGAAGGTCCTGATCGCGGCCGACTACTCGCAGATCGAGCTCCGGATCCTCGCGCACCTGTCCGGCGATCCGAAGCTCGGCGCGGCGTTCCGCGATCAGGTCGACGTGCACACGCAGACGGCGGCGGAGGTCTTCGACATCCCGCGCGAGAGCGTCACGCCGGAGCAGCGCCGCATCGCGAAGGCCGTGAACTACGGTCTGTCGTACGGCCAGTCGGACTTCGGGCTCGCGCGCACGCTGGAGATCCCGCGCGCGCAGGCCGCGGGCTACTCGCGCGCGTACTTCCAGCGGTTCCCGACGATCCACAAGTTCATGGATGACATCGTGGCGCTCGCGCGCGCGCAGGGCGGGGCGCGTACGCTGCTCGGGCGCTGGCGACCGATCCCCAACTTGATGTCGAAGTCGCCGCAGGCCCGGCACACGGCCGAGCGTGTCGCGCAGAACACGCCGATGCAGGGTGCAGGGGCCGACCTCATCAAGCTCGCGATGCTCGCCACGCAGGCGCGCATCACCGCGGAGCAGTGGCCGGTGCAGATGCTGCTCACGGTCCATGACGAGCTCGTGTTCGAGGCCCCCCCGGAGCTCGCCGAGTCGATCGGCGCCGCGCTGAAGGACGAGATGGAGCGCGTGTACCAGCTCGCCGTGCCGCTCGAGGTCGACATCGGGATCGCGGATAACTGGGCCGACGCCTAGATGTGCCCGGCTGAAATTGGGAGCCGGTTGTTGCAAGTGGAGGGCGCGAGGATCATGGTGGCGTGATCTTCCGAGGAGGATCGCGTGGGTCCGAAGTCGATCACGGTCACAGTAACGGCAAGCGAGAGGCGACTGCTCGAGCCTCTGGCTCGGGCGAAGACAGCACCGCAGCGGTTGGTAGAGCGGTGTCGCATTGTTCTGCTCTCGGCTGAGGGGTGGTCAAACGAGACCCAAGCGGACGAGTTGGGCATTGACCGGCAGTGCGTGCGTCGTTGGCGCCATCGGTGGGCCAAGGCAAGACCTGCGCTGGACGCCGCCGAGCAGAGAGAGGCGTCGTCCAAGGATCTCGAGAAGCTCGTCATCGGGATTCTCACCGACGATGATCGCTGCGGTGCGCCACCGAAGTTCACGCCCGAGCAGATCACCGGGATCATCGCGCTGGCATGTGAATCTCCCGCAGATAGTGGGATCCCCATCTCGCACTGGACCCCGCCAGAGCTGGCGCGCGAGGCGATCAAGCGCGGCATCGTCGAGAGTATTTCTCCGCGCCAGGTCGACCGTTTTTTAGCGAAGCGGACCTGCGACCGCACAAGAGCCAGTACTGGCTGACCTCGCAGGACAAACGCGACAACCCGGAGCAGTACCAAGCCGACGTCGAAAACATTTGCGACACGTACGCTGATGCTCGGAACCTTGCAGCCGAGGGTACGCATGTGATGAGCACCGACGAGAAGACGGGCATGCAAGCACTCGAGAGACTTCATGAAACCAAGCCCGTTCGGCCCGGCCTCGTGGAACGCGTCGAGTTCGAGTACATCCGCCACGGCACCCTGTCGCTGATCGCCAACTTCGACGTCGTGACCGGCAAGGTCGTTAGCCCGTCGATCGGCCCGACCCGCACAGAAGCTGACTTCGTCGCCCATATCGACCGGACGATCGAGACCGATCCGGACGCGGGCTGGATCTTCGTCACCGATCAACTCGACACGCATCGTGCCGCAACGCTGGTCGCACTCGTGGCCCGTCGATGCGGGATCGAGGAGGAACTTGGAACCAAGGGCGAGTCCGGCATCCTCAAGTCGAAGCAGACGCGCCGCGCCTTTCTGGAGAACCCAGCTCACAGGATTCGTTTCGTCTACACGCCTCGCCACTGCTCGTGGCTGAACCAAGTCGAAATCTGGTTCTCCATTCTGGCGCGCCGACTGCTCAAGCGCGCGAGCTTCACTTCCCTCGACGACCTCCGCACGCGCGTCCTGAAGTTCATCGACTACTTCAACGACGTTCTCGCCAAGCCCTTCCGCTGGACCTACACGGGGAGGCCGCTTCGAGCATGACCGGATCGCAACCTCAGCCGAGCACATCTAGGC
>JALYVY010000189.1 GCA_030852985.1 Gemmatimonadota bacterium
CGGCTCCGCCGCCGCTCCGTGCGCTACCACCACCGCTGCGTGCACTGCCGCCGCCGCTGAAACCGCCGGGACGCGCACCGCCGCCGCCCTGTCCGCCCGCTGGGGCGCCGCCTGACCCTGAATTGGATTCCATTTAAAACTCCAGCCCGCCTTCGCGGGCCCCGTCGGCCACCGCTTTCACGCGGCCGTGATACTGGTACCCGCCACGATCGAAAACGACCTTCGTAATCCCCTTCTCCTTCGCGACCACGGCGATCTGCTTCCCGACCTCGAGCGACTTCTCCGACTTCTTGCCTTCGCCAACCTTCGTCGACGTGACCGTCGCGAGCGTGCGCGCCGCGTCGTCGTCCACGAGCTGTGCGGTGATGTGCTTCAGCGAGCGATACACCACGAGGCGCGGACGCTCCGCAGTGCCCTGCACTGCCTTGCGAACACGCAGGTGGCGGCGAACACGCTTCTCCGCACGACTCTTCGGAATCTTGATGCCCATGGCTTACTTGCCTCCCGCCTTACCGGCCTTACGGCGAACCTGCTCGCCCGCGTACTTCACGCCCTTCCCCTTGTATGGCTCGGGCGGACGCAGGCTGCGAATCTCCGCGGCCACCTGTCCGACCACTTCCTTGTTCGTCCCCTCGACGAGGATCTGCGTGGGCACCGGAGCGCTCAACTTGATCCCGACGGGAGCCTTGTACTCAATCGCATGCGAATAGCCGAGGGCGAGCTGCAGGCCATACGGCCGCACTTCCGCCTTGTAGCCAACGCCGACGAGCTCGAGGTTCTTCGTGAAGCCCTTCGTCACCCCTTCCACCATGTTGGCGATCAGGGTGCGCGTGAGCCCGTGCAGCGACTTGTGACCCGGCTCGTCGGACGGACGCGTGACGGTGATCTGGCCGTTCTCCTGCGCCAGCGCCATCGCGCCCGGCACGGAACGCTTCAGCTCACCCTTCGGTCCCTTCACCGTGACGATGTTGCCGTCGGCGATCGTGACCGTCACACCACCCGGAACCGCGATTGGTGCCTTGCCGATACGTGACATGTTGTCTCTCCTTTACCAGATCAGGGCGAGAAGCTCGCCGCCCGTGCGCGCCTGACGCGCCTCACGGTCGGACATCAGCCCCTTCGACGTGGAGAGAATCGCGATGCCCAGGCCATTGCGCACGCGCGGGATCTCGGAGACCCCCACATACTTGCGCAGCCCAGGCGTCGACACGCGGTTCAGCGCGCGGATGATGGACTGGCCGCCCGCCGCATACTTGAGCCGCACGCGCAGCACGGTCTTTCCATCCTCGGCTTCGACGGTGGCGTAATCCTGGATGAAGTCATTCTCCTTCAGGATACGCGCAACCTCGACTTTCATCTTCGATACCGGCATGTCGACGCGGCGGTGCTTCGATCCGCAGGCATTGCGGATCCGCGTCAGCATATCGGCGATCGGATCGGTCATGCTCATGATACAGTGATCCTTTGTCCGCCCGTATCCAGTGGGACGTTGCGAACGTGAAAGTGTGTACTAACTCGGGAGGATAGGATGATAGGAAGATCGGACTGCGTATTCCGAAGTCCGGTCCTTCTATCATCCTATCATCCTGCTCCTACCAGCTTGCCTTTCTTACGCCGGGAATCATCCCGAACAGTGCCAGCTCGCGGAAACAGATTCGGCAAAGACCGAAGCGGCGCAGGAAGGCGCGCGAGCGCCCACAACGTCCGCAGCGGTTCTTGACGCGGACCTGGAACTTCGGCTTCCGCTTGCTCTTCTCGATCATGGCCTTACGAGCCATCGCAGTTATCTCTCTTCTTTTACTGTGGTTATTCTTTCGTCCGAACGGTCAGACTCTCTGACTGTCAGACCGTCTGACTAGAGTCGGGTGCCGTTCTTGTCGTTGCCGCGGAACGGCATGCCCAGCTCCTTGAGCAGCGCGAACGCGAGATCATCGCGGCCAGCCGTCGTGACGAACGTGATGTCCATACCGTGGATCGATTCGATCGAGTCGTAGTTGATCTCCGGAAAGATCATCTGCTCCTTCACGCCGAGCGAATAGTTGCCCCGGCCGTCGAACGACTTGGTGCCCACGCCGCGGAAGTCACGCACCCGCGGCAGCGCGACTGTTACGAAGCGGTCCAGGAACTCCCACATTCGCGCGCCGCGAAGCGTCACGGATGCGCCAATCTCCTGGCCCTCGCGCAGGCCGAAATTCGCGATCGACTTCTTCGCCTTCCGGCGCACCGGCTGCTGCCCGGTGATCGTCGCCAATTCCTCCACGATGTTGTCGAGGAACTTCGGCTGCTTGATCGCTTCGCCAGCACCCACGTTGAGCACGATCTTCGACATCGTCGGGAGCTGGTGCAGGTTCTTCAACCCGAACTGCTCCGTCAACTTGGCCTTGACCGTGTTCTCGTAGAACGCCTTCAAGCGCGGCGCAGGGACGGGCTTGTCGGCACCCGCGTGTGGTCCACGCGCGGCCTTTGGCTCGGCACCCTTCTTCTTCTTGCTTTCGCTCTTGGGCTGCTTCGCGCCGGGAGGTGCGCCGGCACTCTTCGTCTTCTGCTTCGGTTCCTTGGTCGCCATTCTCTATTCCTCTGTCGCCTAGTGAAGGCGGGGAATTGCTTCCCCACTCTTGACGCTCAGGCGCTCCTTGGTGCCATCCGTATCGGTGCGACGGCGCGTCCGCGTCGGCGCATCACTCTTCGGGTCGAGCAGCATCACGTTCGACGAATGAATCGGCGCCTCGAAAGACACGATCCCGCCCTGCTCCTCGGCCGTCTTCGCCTTGCGGTGACGCTTCACGAAGTTCGCGCCTTCCACCACCACGCGACCGGTCTTCCGGTACACGCGGATCACCTTGCCGACATGCCCCTTGTCATCACCGCGAACCACCTTGACGGTATCGCCGGTGGAGACATGCAGCTTCTGGCGCTCGCTGTTCTGCTCGTGACGCTTCTGCCCCTTGTTGCGGGCGCGATCCGTCTTCTTGTACTTGAGGATACGCATCTTACAACACCTCGGGCGCGAGCGAGACGATCTTCATGTACTTCTTCTCGCGCAGCTCGCGGGCCACCGGGCCGAAGATTCGCGTCGCCCTCGGTTCGCCCGCATCATTGATGATCACCACGGCGTTCTCGTCGAAGCGGATGTAGCTGCCATCCTTCCGCCGCGTCTCCTTCACCGTGCGCACGACGACCGCCTTGGCGACCTCGCTCTTCTTCACCGTTCCGTTCGGGAGCGCATTCTTCACGGCCACAACGACAATGTCGCCAAGGCCGGCATACCGCCGGCGGGTTCCGCCGAGGACACGGATCACGAGCGCCGTCTTGGCTCCCGAGTTGTCCGCGACCTTCACCATCGATTCCTGCTGGATCATGGTCCGCCTCCCTTAACGTGCGCGGTCGACGATCTCGACCAGGCGCCACCGCTTGTCCTTCGACAGCGGCCGCGTCTCGACGATACGCACCGTGTCGCCGGTCTTCGCCGAGTTCTCCTCGTCGTGGACCTTCAGACGCTTGGTGCGCGTGATCATCTTGCCGTAAATCGGGTGCGGCACGCGACGCTCGATCGCGACCACCACCGTCTTTTGCATCTTGTCGCTTACCACGATCCCGGTGCGCGACTTGCGCGCGTTCCGCCCATTCCGGTCGGTGGCCTGCTCGTTTGTCATTTCAGCCATGTGTCATGTCCCCCCGCGCTTAGCGCGCGCTCTCGAGCGTGCGCTCGCGCAGGATGGTCTTGAGGCGTGCGATATCCTTGCGGATCCAGCGCAGCCGGAGTGGATCGTCGAGTGGTTCGGTGGCACTGCGGAAATTCAGGCGGAACCGCTCTTCCTCGAGCTCCAGAATCTTCGCCGTCACGTCCGCCGCCGACATCTCGCGGATGTCGCTGGAGCGCAGAATGTTCTTAGCTGGCATCCGTATGCGCCTCCTCACGCACCACGAACTTGGTCTTCACCGGCATCTTGGCCGAGGCAAGCGCCATCGCCTTCTGTGCGATCTCGGGAGTCACGCCCTCGAGCTCGAACATCACACGACCAGGCTTCACCACCGCCACCCACATTTCCGGCGAACCCTTTCCCTTACCCATGCGGGTCTCGGCGGGCTTCTTCGTAATCGGCTTATCGGGGAAGATGCGGATCCACACCTTTCCACCACGCTTGATATGACGGGTCAGCGCTACACGGGCGGCTTCGATCTGCCGGCTGGTGACCCAGCCCGGCTCGAGCGCCTGGAGTCCGAACGTGCCGAACGCCACCGTGTTGCCGGTGTGCGACAGACCGTTCATCCGACCCTTGAACTGTTTACGGAACTTGACGCGCTTTGGACTCAGCATTGGATCGGCTCCTTACTGGCCCGAAGAGTACGTAGCACCCGCGCGCGCCTGCACAATGTCGCCCTTGAAGATCCAGACCTTCACACCAATGGTGCCGTAGGTCGTCTTCGCAGTTGAAATCGCGTAGTCGATGTCCGCACGGAGCGTATGAAGGGGCACACGACCTTCGTGATAGCCTTCCACACGCGCGATCTCGGCGCCGCCCAGACGACCGCCCGCCTTCACCTTGATGCCAGCCGCACCCATGCGCATCGTGCTCTGCACCGCACGCTTCATGGCGCGGCGGAACGAGATGCGCTGCGCGAGCTGGGCGGCGATGTTGTCCGCCACCAACTGGGCATCGAGCTCGGGACGCTTGATCTCCTCGACGTTGATGCCGACTTCCTTGCTCGTCAGGTGCGAGAGCTCGTCGCGCAGCTTGTCGACCTCGGCGCCCTTCTTCCCGATCACGACGCCAGGCCGGCCCGTGTGCAGGGTGACGACGACCTTGCCCGGCTTCCGCTCGATCACGATGTTCGCGATCGCGGCGTGGCCCAGGCGGGCCTTCAGGTACTTGCGCAGCAGCTCGTCTTCCCGCAGGAGCGCCGGCAGTTCACGTCCCGCGTAATAGCGGGAGCTCCACTGCTTGCTGATCCCGAGGCGAAAGCCGATCGGATTGGTCTTCTGTCCCATTAGCGTCCTTCCCTCTCGGCAACCACGATTTCCACGTGGCTGGTCCGCTTGTGAATCGGAGTCGCACGCCCCTGCGCGGCCGGCATGAACCGCTTGAGCTTGGGCCCCTCGTTGATGATCGCCAGCTTGATGTAGAGCGAGTCCACGTCCAGCGACGAACCGGTGGCTCGCGCCGCCTGCTCGACATTCGCAACCGCCGACTTCAGCGTCTTCGTGATCTGCTTCGCCGCATGCTTCTTCGAGAACGTCAGGAGCGCGAGCGCCTCATTCACGTCCTTCCCGCGGATCTGGTCGATCACCAGGCGCATCTTGTACGGCGACTGCCGCGTGCCGCGCTGGAACGCGCGCGCCTCGACAGCCGGCCCACGACGCACCGGAGCCGCTTTCTTCGCCACCGTCTTCTTGGCGACGGCCTTCTTGGCTGCCGGCATGTCTTACTTGCCTCCCGGCTTCGGCGCGGACGTCTTCTTGTCCACCGCCTTGCCGCCCGTGTGACCACGGAAGAGACGCGTCGGCGAGAACTCGCCGAGCTTGTGCCCCACCATGTTCTCGGTCACGTAGACCGGGACGAACTTGTTGCCGTTGTGCACGGCGAAAGTGTGGCCAACGAAGTCGGGGAGCACCGTGCTCGCGCGCGACCACGTCTTGATCACCTTCTTCGAGCCCGCCGCATTCTGCGTCTCGACTTTCTTCACGAGGGCCGGCTGCACGAACGGGCCCTTCTTTACGCTTCTCGCCATGGTCTCTGTCCCGGATTACTGCGTGGCCTTGCCGCGCTTCCGACCGCGGACGATCATCCGCGTGGAGGGCTTCTTCTTGTTGCGCGTCTTCACGCCTTCCTTCTTGCCCCACGGGCTGACGACGTTGCGCCCACCGTGCGTGCGTCCACCGTGCGGGTGATCGACCGGGTTCATGACTTCACCACGAACCTTCGGACGCCAACCCATCCAGCGGGTCTTGCCTGCCTTGCCCCACGACTCCAGCTCGTGCTCGGAGTTGCCGACTTCGCCGATCGTCGCCAGGCACTTGTTGTGAATCATGCGGACTTCGGTGCTCGGCATGCGCAGCGTGACGTACTCGCCTTCCTTCGCCATGACCTGCGCCGACATACCCGCCGAACGGCAGACCTGACCGCCCTTGCCGATCTTGAGCTCGACGTTGTGCACGTCGGTCCCCAGCGGGATCTCGCCGAGCGGCAGCGCGTTACCCAGCCGCACGTCGGTGCCGGGGCCGGACGAGATGACGTCGCCAACCTTGAGCCCCTTCGGGTGCAGGATGTAGCGCTTCTCGCCGTCCTCGTACTGCACCAGCGCAATACGCGCCGAACGGTTCGGGTCGTACTCGATCTCGCGCACCGTCGCGGCCATGCCGAGACGATTGCGCTTGAAATCGATGATGCGGTACTTCCGCTTGTGACCACCGCCGATGCGACGCATCGAGATGTGGCCGTGATTGTCACGCCCGCCGCTCTTCTTGATCGGCTCGAGCAGCGACTTCTCAGGCGTCGACCGCGTGATCTCCGCGAAATCGGAAACCGAGCGGAAACGGCTGCTCTTGGTGACTGGCTTGAATTGACGAATTGGCATCCGGGTCAGCCCTCGAAGATCTCGATCTTGTCGCCGTCAGCGAGCTTCACGATCGCTCGCTTCCAGTGCGGCTTGCGCCCGACACTCTTTCCCATCCGCTTGTCCTTCCCGCGGTGGTTGGAGGTCCACACTCCCGTCACCTTGACGCCGAACAGCGTCTGGATGGCGGCGCGAATCTCCTGCTTGTTGGAATCGGGATGTACCTCGAAATGGTACTCCCCACGGTCCTGATAGGCGACCGAGCTCGCTTCCGTGATGAGCGGCCGCACGATCGTGCGATGAAGCGTTGGCATCGGCTACTTCTCCTTCTTGGTGGACTTCTTCGCCGCCGACTTCTTGGCAGCGGCCTTCTTGGCAGCACCCTTCTTCGCCGGCGCCTTCTTGGCGGCTGCCTTCTTCGCGCCCGCCTTCTTGACGCCCGCCTTCTTCGCTGGCGCCTTGGCCTTGGCCTCGGTCTTCGCCGCACGCTTCGCAACCTTGCGCGCCGAGCGGGCCACATCGGCTTCCGGACGCGCCTTCTTGGTGACGGGCGTCGGCTTCTCGTTCGCCAGCGGCTCGAGCGTCGTGCCGAGGGCACCTGCTTCGACCAGCACGACATCCGACCAGAGGATGTGATACGTCGAGGAGTCGCTGTACGGCATCACGTGCACGTTCGGTATGTTGCGGCCGCTGAGGAAGACGTTCGACTTCAGGCCATCCGTCAGGACGAGCACCTTCTTGTCCGACACGTCGAGACGCGCAATCAGTCCGAGCAGGTGCGCGGTCTTCGGGGCGTCATAGTTGAACGCGTCAATGGCGAAGAGCGCGCCTTCCTGCACACGCGCATTCAGCGCACTGCGCTTGGCCAGCGCGCGGACCTGGCGCGGCACGTACTCGTCGTACGGGCGCGGCGTGGGACCGAACACCGTACCACCACCGACGAAGTGCGGAGCGCGGGTCGAACCCTGACGGGCGCGGCCTGTCCCCTTCTGCTTCCACGGCTTCTGGTTACCACCGACGACATACTTGCGGATCTTCGTCGAGGCGTTGCCCTGGCGCTGGTTGGCCATGAAGGCCTTCACCGCCTGGTGCATCACCGGCATGTTGATGATGCCGTCGAACGTCGCTTCAGGCAGCGCCACCTTCTCGGTGCGTGCCGTGCCGAGCGCCGAATACGCGGCGACAGTCTTGTTTGCGTTGTCTGTCATGACTTACCCCTGCTTCCGCACGACGACGATTCCGCTCTTCGGACCCGGAACAGCGCCGCGGATGTAGATCAGATTGCGCTCCATGTCGACCTTCTCGACGCGTAGCCCGATCTGCGTGTGACGCTCGGCGCCATAGTGGCCCGGCATCTTCTTGCCCTTGATGACGCGCGACGGATCGGTGCCAGGTCCGATGGAACCTGGGCGACGATGCTTCGTGTTGCCGTGCGTGTTCGGCCCGCCGTGAAAGCCCCAGCGCTTCACCACGCCCTGGAAGCCGCGACCCTTCGTCGTACCGGTGACCTTCACCGTCTCGCCCGCGGTGAAGATGCCCACGTTGATCGCGTCGCCGACGTTGAGGTCCGGGATCTCGACCTTCGCATTGCCCGGCTCGTCGAGGCGGATGCTGCGCAGCACGCGAGGCGCCGCATCGAGACCCGCCTTCTTCGCATGCCCAAGCTCCGCCGCATTCACGCGACGACCACGCGGAGTGCGCTCACCCTTTGCGGACTCCCGCGTGTTCTTCTGCGAGCCAAGTCCTCCAAGCTGCACGGCCTTCAGTTTCGACGTGCTCGTCACCGCGAGAACCGAATTCGGCTCCGCCTCGATGACCGTGCACGGGATCTGCTGCCCCGCTGCGTTGAATATCTGGGTCATGCCCAGCTTTTTACCAATGATGCCTATCACTCTCAACTCCTATTCGCTGAGTCACTGGCGTGGTGCCAGTTGGACTGTGGAACGTGCCGGCGGCTAGCGGCCGCTGGGGCCCGGTCCTGCTTTTCAAGTCTGACAGTCAGACAGTCTGACGGTCGGACAGTGGGTCAACTACATGGTCGGACGGCAAACTTCTCCTACGGTAGTTCCTTACTACAGTCAGACCGTCAGACTGTCTGACAGCTATTGCACCTTGATTTCGACGTCCACTCCAGCCGGCAAATCAAGCTTCGTGAGCGCATCGACTGTCTGTGCTCTTGAATCGAGAATGTCGATCACACGCTTGTGCGTCTTCAGCTCGAACTGCTCGCGCGACTTCTTGTCGACGTGCGGCGAACGGAGCACCGTCCAACGCTGCGTCTTGGTCGGGAGCGGAATCGGACCCGACACCTGAGCACCCGTCTTCTCGGCCGTCCGAACGATGTCGGCGGCTGCCTGATCGATCACCGCGTGATCGAAGGCCTTGAGACGGATGCGGATTCTACCTGACATAATGGCTCGAGAAAGAGAGTGTTGTACTGAAGGAGGATAGGATGATGGGACGATAGGAGGATAGGAAGTTCCTATCATCCTATCATCCTATCGTCCTATCATCCCGCTTCTTACGCAAGAATCTTCGCAACAACGCCGGCGCCAACCGTCCTTCCGCCTTCACGGATCGCGAAGCGCAGCCCCTCGTCCATCGCGATCGGCGTGATCAGCTCGATCGTCATCTGCACGTTGTCTCCCGGCA
>JALYVY010000412.1 GCA_030852985.1 Gemmatimonadota bacterium
CTTCACGCCCGAGGCAAAGACGCGTGCGGTGAAGATCGTCGACAATCTCGTGAAGGAATTCCGCGTCAGGATCGACGGTGCGGACTGGATGAGCGCGCCGACGAAATGGGAGGCGCTCGTGAAGCTCGATGCGTTTACGAGGAAGATTGGGTATCCGGATAAGTGGCTGGACTACTCGCGCGTCACGATCGTTCCGGATAACTACTTTGCCAACCTCCGTGCGGCCGACATGTGGTCGACGAAACGGAACTGGGCGAAGATCGGCAAGCCGACGAACCGGAGCGAGTGGGGCATGACCCCGCCCACGGTGAACGCTTATACGAATCCATTGCTCAATGAGATCGTGTTTCCGGCGGGCATCCTGCAGCCGCCGTTCTACGATCCGAAGGCGGACGACGCGGTCAACTACGGGGCCATGGGTGCGGTGATCGGCCACGAAATGTCCCACGAGTTCGACGACCAGGGGCGCCAGTACGACAAGGACGGCAACCTCCGCGACTGGTGGGCCAAGGAGGACGCGACGCGCTTCGTCACCGAGGCGACCAAGATCGAGAAGCAATTCGACGCGTACACGGTCCTCGACACCGGCACCCACGTGAACGGCAAGCTCACCCTCGGCGAGAATCTCGGCGACTTCGGTGGGCTCACCATCGCGTATTCGGCGATGGAGCGCGCGCTGGGCAACAACCCGCGCACGAAGATCGATGGCTTCACGCCGGAGCAGCGCTTCTTCCTCGGGTGGGCGCAGGTGTGGCGCGAGGTCGTGCGTCCCGAGGCGCTCCGCGGGCAGGTGAACTCCAATGAGCACGCACCCGGCGAATGGCGGGTGAATGGACCGCTCAGCAACATGCCCGAGTTCCGGGCCGCCTGGAGCTGCAAGGCGGGTGATGCGATGGTGCGCGCCGACGCGTTGCGCCCGCGCATCTGGTAGACACAACCGACACGACGCTTGTCGTATCGGCGGAGCTTTAGTCGTCTCAATTGAGCTTCGGCTTTTCCCTTTGCAATAGAGAGCTCGCATGTCCCGTTCAACGCACTTGTCCTTCACCACGGCCGCAATCGCGGCAGCCGTGCTGTCATCCTCGGCCGTGGCGCAGCAGCGCGTGCTCACGTCTGCCGATTACGATCGTGCGGCGCGCGACCTCGCGCCTGCGACGTCGCCGTTGGTGTTCGGCGGCACGGTCCGGCCCACGTGGTTGGAGAACGACCGCTTCTGGTATCGCACGACAACCGCGGGAGGATCGCAGTTCATCCTCGTGGATCCTGTCAGGGGCACGCGTGCCCCCGCGTTCGACCAGGCGAAGCTCGCATCGAGTCTCTCCGCCGCCGCCGGCGTGGCGTACAACGGCAATGCGCTTCCCTTCAGCCAGTTGGAGTACCTGCCGAGTGGCTCGGTGCGCGTTCGGGTGGCGGCGAGGGCTTTCGACTGCAATACGGAAACAGGGCGCTGCGGTGAGGCGATGGATGCTCGCGAGGCCGCGCAATCGGCGCCGACCGGTCGCCGACGCACCCCCGGTCAGCTCCCCGAGATGCGGTCCCCCGATGGAAAGCGTGCGGTGTACATCAAGGACTACAATCTCTGGGTGAAGGACCTCGGTACTGGGCGGGAGAAGCAACTCACGACCGACGGGGTGAAGAGCTTCGGCTATGCTACCGACAACGCCGGGTGGACGCACTCGGACCGTCCCATCGTATCGTGGTCGCCGGACTCGAGGAAGCTTGCCACGTTCCAGCAGGACGAGCGCGGCGTCGGCATGATGCACCTGGTGAGCACGAACACATCGCACCCCGAGCTGCGGTCGTGGGCCTATCCGCTTCCCGGCGACAGCATCATCACCACCATCCAGCGCGTCGTGATCGACGTCGATGCCGCAACCGTGACGCGCTTCAGGATGTCCGCCGACCAGCATCGCTCCACGCTCTGCGATGACATCTCCTGCAACGCGGGCGAATTCACCGACACCGAGTGGTATCCCGATGGCTCGCACATCGCGTTCGTGTCTTCGTCGCGCGATCACAAGACGGCGACCTTCCGCGTCGCTGACGTCGCCACCGGAGCCGTTCGCGATGTCTTCAGCGAGACCGTGCCCACGCAATACGAATCCGGCACGGGATCGGTGAACTGGCGCGTGCTGCCGGCGTCGAACGAAGTGCTGTGGTTCTCCGAGCGCGACGACTGGGGCAATTTATACCTCTACGACCTCGGCACCGGTAAGCTGAAGAGTCAGGTCACGACCGGCCCGGGCAATGTCACGCAACTGCTGCGTGTGGACGACAGGACGCGCACCCTGTGGTACGTCTGCGTTGGCAAGACGGCCGGCGTCGATCCGTATTTCCGTTCGCTCTGCCGCATTGGAATGGATGGGAAAGGCTTCGCGGTACTCACGCCGGAAGTGGGCGATCACGAAGTGTCCTTCTCACCGTCGGGCAACTACTTCATCGACAGCTATTCGCAGCCGAACGTGCCACCGGTCACGGTGCTGCGCGATGCGAGCGGGAAGCTCATCACCACGCTCGAGCGCGCCGACATCTCGCGGCTGCTCGCGACCGGATGGAAGCCGCCGAAGCCGATCACGGTAAAAGCGCGCGACGGCAAGACGGACCTCTACGGATTGATGTTTACGCCATCGTCGCTGGACGCCACGAAGAAGTACCCGATCGTCAATTACATCTAC